>NZ_WXWT01000236.1:0-9795 GCF_009904725.1 Vibrio sp. V43_P6S15P86 | reverse complement strand
AAACAACCGTCATATTGACGGTTCAGTAAATCATTTTGTTATTAAGATTTTGGATATGCTATTTGGTAAGCATGAGATGCGCACCGTTATCCATTCAAATAGAAGAGCGATAACGCATTGAAATCAAATACGCTTCTTATGTATTCAGCGCACTAGCGGGCTCATTAAACTCCAATAAATGAGATAATTAGAATCCACAAGCGTTTTCGTCATAAGCCCTACAACATTGGATGAATCAATTAGCATGGAACAGCTCAAAAAAGACATTTCACTCACATCCGGTATCGCCCAACTATCCACAACATTAATGGGAACGGGTCTTTTTATGATACCAGCTATTGCAGCAGGCATAGCGGGTCATTTTTCACTATGGGCCTGGATTTTATTATTCATCGCCATTTGTCCTATTGCGCTGACTTTTGCCCAGCTAGGCAAGCGATATCCCAATGCGGGCGGAACCGCATTTTTTGTGCGTAAAGCATTTAACGCCAAGCTGGAAAGTAGTGTAGCTTGGCTATTTGTTAGTGTCATTCCGGTAGGGGTTCCGGCCGCGATTGCACTCGCCGCAGGCTTTCTACAGCAAATATTGCCAGAGCCTATTAGCAATAATCTGTTTGCACAAATTCTAACAGTATTACTTCTTGTGTTCGTCAACTTGATGGGCACTAAGTCATCAGGTCATTTACAAACTCTTATTGCTTTGAGTGTCTTTGCGCTCGTTGGCACATTTTTATGGAAAGGTGACGTTAAGAGCGCCGATCTCGTGATGCCAGCTATCACACAAGAGTCAATTTGGCCTATTACCGCAGCGCTTGGCGTGATGTTCTGGTGTTTTGTTGGCATAGAGGCTTTTGCTCATATGGGGGAAGAATTCAAAAACCCTCAAAGAGACTTCCCTATCGCCATTATTGTCGGTTGTTTTGTAGCGGGAGCTACGTACTGGGCTTGCTCTGTTGTTATTTTAAAGTTTGGTGCATATGGTAATGCTCAATTCGATAATGCATCGATTCCATGGTTGAGTGCTCAACTACTTGGCGATGGGGCCAAATGGATAATCAGTTTGATCGGATTCTCCGCTTGTTTCGCGAGCGTTAACTTATACACACAGAGCCTAGCGCGAATGGTCTGGGCTCAAGCTCGGGAACATCGTCCTTACAGCCCACTAGCCAAGATTTCGCGTCGTGGTGTCCCTTTCTCAGCCACCTTATTAGTTGGCGGCGTACTGCTAATATCTTGCGTGATAGGAACGCTATCGCAGCTCGATCTGGAGTTTTTCCTAAAACTAGCAAATAGTGTATTCGTTTTGGTTTACATGTTGGCGATGTTAGCCGCTTATAAATTGCTCCGTGGGTTTGGTAAAGCGCTTGCGGGACTTTCTCTACTGCTTTGTACCGGTGTTTTTATATGTTTAGGCTGGTCAATGTTTTATGCACTTGGCATTTTCACTCTACTTTTACTGCCTTGGAAACAGTGGCGACATAAACGACAAACACGCGCAGTTGAATAGTCACCGCTTCCCATGTCGAAAAATTTGGGCTAAACGTTGGATACCAGCGTCTATGTTCTCTAACGCGATATTGCCGTAACCAAGCACGGCACCATGCCAGTGACGTGCTTGAAAATCTGGGTGTTCATAATAGCTCAAAGGTCGCAAGATGATCCCTTCATGCTCTGCTAGTTTCGTAAAACGCTGCTCATCCATACCATCTTGCCATTTCAACGTAATATGAAGCCCCGCCGCTTGGCTAACGACGCAAACACGGTCGCCAAAATGCTGTTGAATGGATAAATGCATCTGTTCATGCTTGGTTTTATATAGTCGGCGCATTTTTCGGATATGGCGCAACAACCCACCCTCGGTAATAAAATCTGCCAATGCTTCTTGTGTATGCGTCGGCGAATCACCACTTAACGCATACTTAACCACTAAGCATTGCTCTACTAAACGTTCAGGAACTACAAGGTAGCCAAGCCGCAATCCGTTAAACATCACTTTACTGAAGGAACCCACATACAACACGCGATCATCTCGACCCATTTGAGCTGCTAGCCCCTGTAAACTGGTATAGGGACGATGAGCAAACTGAAATTCGCTGTCATAATCGTCCTCGATGATCCAACTTGATTGTTCGACCGCCCAGTTGATGATCTTTCCTCTTTGCTCGGTATTGAGTGTGGTGCCCATCGGATATTGATTACTTGGTGTAATATACAGCGCATCGGCATCGCTTGAGGTCACCGCTTCCACATCAAAACCTAATGTCTCTCTTACGAACAAAGGCTCAAATTGATAGTTTTGGAACTGAATCAACTTCCGCATTTGCGCGTAACCTGGTTGCTCCATCACAACCTTATCACCTTGTTTGAGCACTACCATCGTCGCAATTGACAACGCTTGCTGCGCCCCAGAGGTAATAATAATGCGCTCTGGAGAACAATTCACTGAACGACTTGATGCGAGGTAGTCAGCTAAAGCACAGCGCAATGCCCAACTACCCTGAATATCTTGATTCCCCAACAAGCAAGTACGAGACATATGGCGAGTGAGTAACTTTTGCCACTGTGCCATCGGGAAAGCGTCCAGATCCGGCACACCTGGTGCAAATGCAAGGTTGATATCAAAGTGAGTTTTCGGTGATGAGTCTCTCTGAACTGAATTAGGTTCAGGCAAGTACTGCTCCGGCAGTTCTACGGCAACATAAAAGCCAGAACCTTTTTGGCTGTTCAAGTACCCTTCCGACACTAACTGTTCGTAGGCAGAAATCACGGTATTCCTACTTAGATTAAGCGCCTGTGAAAGCTTCCGCGTAGAAGGCAACTTCCCATTCTTCACCCACAACCCTTGAACAATTTTCTCGCGAATAGCAAAAAACAACGCTTGCTGACGCGTTCCATCACTTTCTTTTAAATGTAGGTCACCGATATCAATCAAAGACAAACTGGATCCATTCATTAGTTAAAACTGGCTCTCTTTAAGCTACCAGTTAAGCGCTACATTGCAATCAAAGAATGAGGTTCAAGCGCTCGTAATCGTGAGTAAACAAGGAGAGAAAATGCTATCTAATACCAATAGAACGGAAATTAAGAAAGGCGCACATAAAGCCGTCTCTGATGTTAGCAAACTGCACGCCATCATAGATGAAAGCCTAATCGCTCATGTTGCGATAACCAACGAGTCAGGCCCTGTGGTCATCCCCATGCTGGCATGGCGTGTCGATGATTACGTGTATATCCATGGTGCCAACAACAGTCGACTGTTACGCTCACTCAAACAAGGAGTGCAAACGTGCTTAACCTTTACTTTGTTTGATGGTTGGGTATTGGCTCGAAGTGCATTTCACCACAGTGCGCATTATCGTAGCGCCGTGGTCTTTGGCCAGTTTGAGATGGTGGAGAATAACCAAGAGAAAGACAGGTTGCTGAATCACTTTATCGAACAGATCGCTCCTGGGAGAACAAAACAAGTCCGTTTGAGCAACGAAAAAGAGCTTAAAGCCACCATGCTGCTGCGTATCCCACTCACAGAGGCATCTGTGAAAATCAGCAATTTTGGCGTCAACGACGATGCGGAAGACATGGATATTCCTGTTTGGGCAGGTGTCCTACCCTACCGAACCGTCGTAGGTCCGCTGCAAGCTTGTGAAGATTTGTATGAGGGTATCGCTGAGCCAGACTACCGCAGAGCCTACTCTAATCGTTGGGACAAGTAGCATAGCTTCCAAATCAAAGATAAAGCTCTGTTTTTGTTGCTTTATCTTTCCATTCTACAAACAATTACTTTTCTAAACGAGCGATGTACTGTTTGGGCGTTAATCCACGATGTTTCTTAAACATACGATTGAAGCTCGCCACATTGGTGTAACCAAGGCGCGTGGCAATGTCATCAATACTCACGCGCTTACTCAACAAACCAGCTGCAATATTACTCAATACATAGCCAGAAACCGTCGAAAAATTGAGCCCTAATTTATGCAAACGACGTTGAAACTGCTGTTCAGATAAATCAAGCAGAGAAGAAACGCGCTCTAACGTTGGCAATCCATAATAGCTGCTGTAATTCACCACTTCATAAATCACTTTCAACTCATCTTCTGGGTCGGGCATATTAAGCAAATCATCCAAATCGGAAAAACTCATCGCTAGACGGCTGTCTTCTCGATGGCTCACTTGGCGAGAAGCTAGTCGGTCATCTCCCGGGATCCATATTTCTGTTTTTGGCTGACTCCATTCCACCTCGCAGCCGAAATATTCTCGGTATGGTTCAGTATTTTTTCTCGACCCTGAAACCTTCACGCGCAAAGGCTGATAGTCTTTACCAAGAAATTCGCGTAGCACTTTAATCATAAATACCGCACAGCGGATACTATCGTGCACCTTTACTGACGTTTCTATAAACGGATTGTGGTAAGTCCATTTGATGATTTTGCCCGACTGTTCGCCAGCAAAAAACGCCCCAGATTGTAAGTTACTCGCACCATAATTAACGCGTCGAATCGCGCTGGCTAAATCATTCCCAGAAAATAGCCAGCGTCCCACAGGTCCAAGCTTTTGCAGTTCAATACCTCGGCTGAGACTCAAAACCACATCTGGATCACTACTGGCTTGTTCAACACAACGATACCATTCTGCGACGGCTTTTAGCGGGATCAGTGTCATTGGGTTGTGAAACACCGACGACGGAATCCCCAGTTCATCCGAGCCCAAATTATATTTAGATAACGCGAGGTTATGCATGTTTAGAATGCCCATCGCGCGAATAAATCGAACCGTATTCATTACCAATCACATCAAATTTAATCCTCTATTGATTGAATCTGTCACAAAGAAAAACCTAAATCAAATCCAGATCACAATACGCCAACTGTTTGATAGAGGAGTGTTTAATGAGTTTACTGAGTGTCCCATTTGTCGGTACAGGCGCAGATACGGCGTTACATGTTGTCGCTGCTGTCGTTTTAATCGCGAGTGTCGCGGGCGCGTGTTACGGCTTTTGGAAAATCCATGAGTTGCCAATTAATAAGGCGCACAGCAAAGACCATCATCAGATAGGGCTCATCACTGCGCTCACCTGGATAGGGTTTGTCTGGCACTGGGTTTGGGTGCTAGCTGTTATCTTTGCATTCGTTGATATGGAAAAAGCCATCATCAATCTGCGTGATACATGGAGAAGTAAACCGCAAACAGAAACACAGCCAAAAGAGGAAGCGTAATGTTAGAAGGTTTAGCGGTATGGGCTCTCTTCATCTATTTGCTGCGTTTGGTTGGCATGCCTTGGAACAAAGCAACCAAATCGTTCGCTTATCTTGGCGGTTTGAGTTGGCTGATGTTCGTATGGGTAGGTTTGATTAACTTCACCCCGATGGATTTATCCGGTGGTTCTGTCGTGCAGTCACCACACATCCAATTGCGTCCAGATTCAACCAATGTAAAAGGTAAAGTTGACCACATTTACATTAAGCCGAATCAGCAAGTTAAAGAAGGTCAGCTCATTTATGAACTTGACCCAACGCAATACGAAATCGCATTAAATCAGGCGAACGTATCCGCCGATTCTGCACGAGTCGCATTAGCTACGGCAAAAGGCGACATCGAGATTGAAGAAGCGAATCATCAAGCATTGGTGCAAGATCTAGAAACATCAAAGAGCCAATTGGAAGCGGCGAAAGTTGACTACAAATTGCAGAAAAAGATGCTAGATCGTTATGTTGAGCAAAACCGAGTGGTGCACAACACCATCACGGAAAGCGATATCGACAAACAATCGAGTGCGGTTGATATGGCACGTCACAACGTGTTAACCCTTGAGTCTCAAATCAAGAAGAAACAAGTCGATATTTCCCGTGCAAAACAGGCGATTCATAAAGCGGAACTTGCAGTTGAAACTAAACAAGCCGAACTGCGCCAAGCTGAAGAGCAAATTGCAAAAGCGCAATGGGATTTGAATAGCACAAAAGTTCATGCCCCAACAGATGGCTTTGTCACCAACTTTATCCTGCGTGAAGGTCAGCGTGTATCGATGATGCCGCGTATCAACATGTACACTAACGAGAAGTACGTGCTGATGCGAGTCAACCACCAGGCGATTCGTAACATCAAACCGGGTCAGCCAGCGGAATTCTCTTCGTCCGTTTACCCAGGTAAGATCTTCTCAGCGACCGTCGAAGGCATTGTTGAAGCAACAGGTGAGTCACAAGGTAATCTGCTGGGTTTCGATGATTCCGTACGTATCACCACTGGAAAGAATTTACAGAACAAACACCACTTTGTTCGTCTTAAGATTGATGAGCCAGAAGGCTACGACATTCCTGTTGGCTCTGTGGGCCTCGCATGGGTCAGCGGTGAAAAACCGATAGGCTTCATGGCCTTCTTAGATGTGATTCGCGGGATCATCATTCGAATGAAGTCTCAGCTGTACTTCTTCTACTCCATCTAAACTCACAAACCGCCAGTTACGCTGGCGGTTTTCTTTTCATTTGTATCCAAACATATCCTTTTCCCGTATAACAATTAGTTAGTAAATAGCGGAGAAGATTCATGTCGGCAAAGGAAAGAAGCCTACCTACCCATCGCATCTCAAGATTCAGCAAATTCGCCTCACTTGCTACCCGTGTCGCAGGCAATGTGATTGCAGAAGGCACGAAGCAGATAGCCAAAGGCAACAAACCAAAAGCGAAAGACCTATTGCTGACGCCGCAAAACATCGCGCGTTTAACCGACCAACTTGCTCACCTACGTGGCGCTGCAATGAAGCTTGGTCAAATGCTCTCAATGGATGCTGGTGATGTTTTAGAACCTGAACTTGCCGATATTCTTTCCCGTCTTCGTTCCGACGCAGACCCAATGCCTGCAAAACAACTCAACGCAGTAATGGAAAGTTCGCTTGGAACGAATTGGAAAGCTGAGTTTCTATCATTTAACTTCAAACCAATCGCCAGTGCATCAATAGGACAAGTGCACCAAGCCTACAGCGATGCGGGCGATAACCTAGCCGTCAAAGTACAATATCCGGGCATACGAAAAAGTATCGATAGCGACGTCGATAATGTCGGTACACTGCTCAAGGTCGTTGGATTGATTCCCGAGTCTGTCGACTACAAAGGATTGCTCGAAGAAGCGAAAAAGCAGCTACATGACGAGGCCGATTACGCACGAGAGGCACAATTTGCCATTCGTTATCATGACGCTTTGAAGGAGCACCCTCATTTTGTCGTGCCGAAGATTCATACTGAAAGTTGCTCAGACTCCGTTCTCGCGATGGAATTCATTGATGGTAGCCCGATTGAGCAAATCGAACATTATGATCAGAGTACACGGGATTTTGTCATGCACAGCCTACTCGAATTACTGTTTCGAGAGCTGTTCGAATTTAAGATGGTACAAACCGACCCAAACTTCGCCAACTACTTATATATCGAAAACACTCGTCAAATCGGCTTGCTAGATTTTGGGGCGACCCGCGAATACAGCGAACGGTTCAGTACCGGCTATCGCCAAGCTTTTGCGTCTGTCGTGAATAATGACGAACAAGGCTTAAATGATGCGCTTGAACAAATTGGCTTCTTCAGCCAAACCATCCTACCTGACCAGCGCCAAGCGATTCTCGATTTAGTAAAAATGGCATGTGAACCCATGTTAGTTGATGAGCCATATGATTTTAAAGCCAGTGGCTTAGCGCAAAAACTTCGCGAAGCTGGCACTATTTTGAGCATGGAACAAGAGTACTGGCATACCCCACCTGCCGATGCCCTATTTTTACATCGTAAAATTGGTGGAATGTATTTGCTCGCAGCGAGAATTGGCGCAAAAGTGAACATTCGCCAATTGGTACAGCCATATCTCACTATCAACAGCGAATAGCCTATTGTTTTTCTGTTACTTTCAAGTACCTTGAGCAAGGTTAAGATGCATAGTTGTGCATCTCAATAACATGCCATACTTCCATAAAACGAATTAACTATCGGGGTACTCGGTGAGCAAGTTTCAAGATCTCTCCACTCTAATCCAGCAAATTGGCCAAGCCGAAGAAGCGGATCAAGTCGCAACGCTCAATGAATCTATTGAAGCGGGTCTCGAACCTGGCGCAGTCGCCCTAATTCTGGAAGCCTTTCCAATCGATGATCGTGTTCGCTTATGGCGAGCTTTGCCACTAGAACTGCATATCGACGTGTTAACGGAAATGCGTGCCGACGTACGTTTTTCTATCATCAATGCATTATCTGAAGTCGAGCTAAAACTCACCCTCGCTAAACTTGATAACTTATCGCTGATCGAATGGGCGGATTCGTTGCCTGAGTCGATCATCAACGAAGCGCTCGCGTTAATCGAAAAAGATGAGTTAGAGCTTTACGATCAAGCAAACGAATATGAAGATGAAGAACTCGGCCACTGGGCTGAGCGTAAAATCATCACCCTGCCCTTTAATATTACGATTGGAACGGCTAAGCAGTTAATGGAGCGCTATAGCTACGACACGCCTCAACAAGTCTACCTGATCAACCGTAATAAACAGTATCGAGGGACAGTCAATTACTACGAAATTTTACGTAGTGATCCTGATACTCGCTTAAAAACACTCGTTATTGAAGCGGTGACGGTGCTAGACAGTAAGATGATGCTTCCCGAAGCGGTAGAAGCATTAGAGCACAGCACACTGCCCGCTCTGCCTGTGACTGATGCAGACCAAACTCTGATTGGTGAAGTCGATTGGCAATTTGCATTAAGTACGCAACGTGAAATCTACGAAGCGCGCTTAATGGCCGGTACTGGTATGGATGAAGGCGATGACTTGTTTGCGCCAGTATTAAAAAGCTCACAAAAACGCGGCGTGTGGCTGGGCATCAATTTGCTGACTGCAATTTTAGCGTCTGTCACTATCGGGCTATTTGAAGACGTGATTGCTCAAGTGGTTGCTTTGGCCGTACTAATGCCAATTGTTGCATCGATGGGTGGCATTGCAGGCAGCCAAACCCTGACTCTAATGGTTCGTGCGATGGCGCTCAATCAGATTACCCCAGGTAACCGATTCAAATTCTTAAAAAATGAGCTGGGTATTGGCTCACTGAACGGCATTGCTTGGGCGCTAATCATCGGCGGGTTAGCCGGATTGTGGTTCCAATCGCCAGTTTTAGGTGGAACCATCGCGCTGGCCATTATCGTCAACATTATTACCGCTGCTTTATTTGGCGTGTTGATACCCATTATTTTGGATAAGTTTAAATTGGATCCAGCCTTAGCAGGTTCGGTTATTCTAACGACGGTGACAGATGTGGTTGGTTTTTTCGCCTTTTTGGGAACGGCGAGTTTAGTCATGCTCTAAAAAGTCCACTGTTTATTAATCAATCATTAGCATAATAGAGTTAAATTGCATAACGCAGTTGCAAATTGCAAACAAACTCAAACTTTAAGCAACGCATGTCACAGAAACTACGTATTTTAGGGCATATTAAAGTTGGCACAGTAACTGCATTATATAAATCGACCCTTCTTAAGCCGAGGGTCACCTAGCCAACTGACGTTGTTAGTGAACTTGATTTTGTTCACATGTATATAAGCCAATCGCACTCTTTGCGGTTGGCTATTTTTTTATGTGGCTATTGCTCTCTTATCCTCTGACCGAGCTCGGTTGTACTTTTCCTGCCCACAACAGATTGTTTACTGTTTATAAAATTCAAATATTCGCCCACTAAACCATTAGAAATACCAGCTTCAACAAAAACAAATTACCTACATAAAATAAAACCAAGAAAACATACCCAAAAAAGAAAAAATAACGTCCAAACCAAAACGCTCATCATG
>NZ_WXWT01000135.1:0-29375 GCF_009904725.1 Vibrio sp. V43_P6S15P86 | reverse complement strand
AAGTTACAGTTATTTACCCGCCTAGATACCAAAATAACACTGATTCTGCCTTGCATAAAGTGCGAGAATATTATCTTTAAAACGCCATTTTTTCGTATAATAAAATAAGTTTTATGATCTCGCTAGCAAAAACCTTCCGAAAGGGCAAATTGTGGTGATTATGATCACAAACGGTGAGCTTTTAATTTGCGGAGCAAAATTAATGTCATAAACTGAGGATGACTAAATTGGACGACTGAAATAAGTCATTCAACATAACATCTAATCCTATAGGGGGAACTTAAGGTGAATATTCTCGGATACGCGCAGAAGTTAGGTAAAGCTCTTATGCTTCCTATTGCGACTTTGCCAATCGCAGGCTTGTTACTGCGCTTGGGCCAGCCGGATGTTTTTGACATCGCATTTATGGCACAAGCAGGTAACTCAATCTTTTCTAACCTTCCATTGTTATTTGGCCTTGGTATTGCGATCGGTCTATCTAAAGACGGTCAAGGTGCAGCTGGCCTTGCTGGTGCAGTTGCGTACTTTGTACTGACAGCGACAGCGTCAACAATTGATGCATCAGTAAACATGTCGTTCTTTGGTGGTATCATCGCAGGTATTATTGCTGGCCACTCTTACAACGCTTTCCATGCTACACGTCTTCCTGAGTGGCTTGCTTTCTTCTCTGGTAAACGTTTAGTGCCGATTATGGCAGGTCTATTCGCTTTAGTTGCTGGTGCAGTTGGTGGCATTGTATGGCCAACAATTCAAGGTGGTCTAGATGCGCTTGCTCATGGCATCTCAACTTCTGGCGCTATTGGTCAGTTTATCTACGGTACACTGAACCGAGCCCTTATTCCTGTAGGTCTACACCACGTACTTAACTCATTCTTCTGGTTTGGTATGGGGTCTTGTCAAGAAGTGCTAGTAACTGGTGCAAATGCTGCGGGTCAAGCGCTTCCTGCTCTACAACAACTGTGTGTGGATCCTGCGCTAGCGAAAACGCTTGTGGCTGGTCAAACTCATACATTTGAATTCGCTAACTCTGTCACTCCTGAAATCACTGCAACAGTGAAGGAAGTAACTGAAACAGTAAAATCTGGTGACCTACACCGTTTCTTCGGCGGCGATAAGAGCGCTGGTGTGTTCATGAACGGTTTCTTCCCAGTAATGATGTTCGGCCTACCTGGTGCGGCGCTTGCAATGTACCTAGCGGCTCCTGCTGAGAAACGTAGCCAAGTTGGTGGTGCATTGTTCTCTGTTGCATTCTGTTCATTCCTAACTGGTATCACAGAGCCTCTAGAGTTCATGTTCGTATTCCTAGCGCCTGCACTATACGCGATTCACGCAGTGTTCACTGGTCTGTCGCTAGTTGTTGCTAACATGCTTGGTACGCTACACGGCTTCACATTCTCAGCTGGTCTAATTGACTACTTGTTGAACTACGGTCTAGCAACTAAACCGCTACTACTTGGTGCAGTTGGTCTTGGCTTTGGTGCTCTATACTTCTTCACATTCAGCTTCGCAATCCGCGCATTCAACTTGAAATCGCCTGGTCGTGAAGATGACGACAGCGAAGCTGCAGCGCCTGCTGGTGAGAAGAAAAGTGGTGACCTAGCTCGCCAATACTTAAAAGCACTTGGCGGTCATGACAACCTAACTTCAATCGACGCATGTATCACTCGACTACGCTTGACGCTAAAAGATCGTTCAGTTGCTGATGAGGAAGTACTGAAGAAATTGGGTGCGAAAGGTGTGGTTAAACTTGGCGAAAACAACCTTCAAGTTATCCTTGGCCCTCTAGCTGAAATCGTTGCTGGCGAAATGAAAGCAATCGGTGCTAATGAAGACCTATCGAATGTAAAATTGCCTTAATTACATCGAACTGATATCTGACTAAAGACCTCCCTCGGGAGGTCTTTTTTTGTTTTGGCACTTTGAATCTGCTGTGCTTTCGCACTAACTCGATAAATATTGTCGTTTTAGCGCGAGTTCTTGTTGTCTAATTGCTTAGAATTGTGGATCATTAGAAACAATGTACTCTGCAAAACCATACTTGGATGCAGAGTTCCGTTTTCTCTGACAATACTAATATTTTTGAGGTGCTATAGATGAGTGAAGCTGATGCTCGTCCATCAAACTTTATTCGCCAGATCATTGATAAAGATCTAGCGGATGGTAAACACACTAGCGTGCATACTCGATTCCCGCCGGAGCCAAATGGCTACCTGCATATCGGTCATGCTAAGTCTATCTGTTTGAACTTCGGTATTGCTCAGGACTACCAGGGTCAATGTAATCTACGTTTCGACGATACGAACCCTGAAAAAGAAGACATCGAATACGTTGAGTCTATCAAGAAAGATGTAAACTGGTTGGGCTTTGAGTGGAGTGGTGAAGTATGTTACTCATCAAACTACTTCGATAAGCTTTACGAATATGCAATTGAATTGATTAACAAAGGCTTAGCGTACGTAGATGAGCTAAGTCCAGAGCAGATTCGTGAATACCGTGGCACGCTAAAGGCGCCAGGTAAACCAAGCCCATACCGTGACCGTTCTGTTGAAGAGAACTTAGCGTTATTTGAAAAAATGCGCGCTGGTGAATTTGAAGAAGGTAAAGCGTGTCTTCGTGCCAAGATTGACATGGGTTCTTCATTCATGGTTATGCGCGATCCAGTTTTATACCGTGTGCGTTTTGCTACGCACCACCAAACTGGTGATAAGTGGTGCATTTACCCAATGTACGACTTCACGCACTGTATCTCTGATGCATTAGAAGGCATTACACACTCTATCTGTACGCTTGAGTTTATGGATAACCGTCGTCTGTACGACTGGGTTCTGGACAACATCACGATCGAAAGCCGTCCACATCAGTACGAGTTTAGTCGCTTAAACCTTGAATACACAGTGATGTCTAAGCGTAAGCTTAACCAACTCGTCACGGAAAAACTGGTTAACGGTTGGGATGACCCACGTATGCCAACAGTCTCAGGTCTGCGTCGTCGTGGCTTCACGCCAGCATCTATCCGTGAGTTCTGTAAGCGTATTGGTGTAACGAAGCAAGAAAATATGATCGAGTTTAGCTCACTAGAATCTTGTATTCGTGATGACCTAAACGAGAACGCTCCGCGTGCAATGGCTGTGCTGGATCCTGTTAAAGTTGTTATCGAAAACTTTGAAGAAGGTGCAGTAGAAAACTTGACGGTTGCTAATCACCCAAACAAACCAGAGATGGGTGTGCGTGAAGTACCATTCACTCGAGAGTTGTGGATTGAGCGTGAAGACTTCCGTGAAGAGGCGAACAAAAAGTACAAGCGTTTAGTGCTAGGTAAAGAAGTTCGCTTACGTGGTGCTTACGTGATCAAAGCAGAGCGCGTTGAAAAAGATGCCGAAGGCAACATCACGACTATCTTCTGTTCTTACGATGCAGACACACTAGGTAAGAACCCGGCTGATGGCCGTAAAGTAAAAGGTGTGATTCATTGGGTATCAGCTGATAAAGCATTACCAGCGGAAATCCGTCTGTACGATCGTCTATTTACGGTTCCAAACCCGGGTGCAGCAGAAGACTTTGCTTCTACAATCAACCCTGAATCATTAGTTGTGATCAATGGTTTTGTAGAGCCTAGCTTAGCGTCTGCAGTAGCAGAAAAAGGCTACCAGTTTGAGCGTATGGGTTACTTCTGCGCAGACTCGAAAGATTCTTCAGCAGATAAACTAGTATTCAACCGCACGGTTGGTCTACGTGATACTTGGGCAAAAATTGAGAACCAATAATCTCGATTAATGCAAAAGCCGATAAAAATGCCAGCAAATGCTGGCATTTTTTTATTCTCATTATCGTAATGCGGCGGTTATAGGTAGTGTAGGGAGTTGCTTAAGAACGAGGGACGTTTGATAAATGTTCGGTTTGGAGGCAAAACAATGATGTTTATTAAGGTTTGAATTGGTAAGTCTAATCGACGCTTTACAAAAGTTGGTACGGCAATTCAGCTATTGAAAGATATCGCCCTCAGAAACAAAAAACGCCAGCATGAGCTGACGTTTATTTTAAATCAACAAACCGTTATTTTTTTGGTTTGTGTGCATCTGGATTGTCTTTACAACCACCATCACTGCACTTGCCGTACAAGTATAAGCTGTGGTTTGTTAGCGTGACATTGTACTTAGCTGCAATCTCTTTTTGACGTTCTTCAATAAGATCGTCAGAAAATTCAATTACCTCACCACAGTCTAGGCACACTAGATGGTCGTGGTGATGTTGAGTCGATAATTCGAAGACTGACTTACCACCTTCAAAGTGGTGACGAGTTACAATACCAGCATCATCGAATTGGTTTAGAACTCGGTAAACAGTTGCTAGGCCAATCTCTTCACCTAGATCAATCAACTTTTTGTACAAATCTTCAGCACTGATGTGCTGGCAGTCTGGCTGCTGAAGTACTTCTAGAATTTTTAGCCTTGGAAGGGTTACTTTTAAACCCGCATCCTTCAGCGCCTGATTATTATCTGACATATACTTTCCCGTTGGATCATCTGCAGCGATTTAACAGAATTCAATCTTCCTACCATTATAGGATAAGCGCTCAGAACATTAAACCACGAACTTCAAAGGGTTAATAGAATCTTTTTGTAAATTAGAAATAGGTCGATTATATTACAGATCTGACCAGTTACAATTGTGTAACATTGAGCTTAGAGAGGGCACGGACTGCGATGAATAAGCGACTTGCGAAGATATACAAACCAGGAATTGTAAAATTCGCACTCAATATTTGGCCACCTTTTTGGGGCGCTGGTATTAAAATCTTACATATTTCTGAAGACTTTCGTACCGTCAAGGTGCGTTTGAAACTTCGCTGGTGGAATAAAAACGCCAATCGTACTCAGTATGGTGGCAGTATTTTCTCTTTAACTGATCCCATTTACTCGTTGATGCTGATGGGGATTCTACGCGAGGAGTATTACGTGTGGGATAAAGAGGCGAGTATTAACTTTATTAAGCCAGGGCAAAGTGATTTATTTGCAGAATTTGAGGTCACTGAAGGAATGCTAGAAAACATTTATCAAATGACACGGAATGGAGAAAAGTGTTTTCCTGAATTTATTACCCATGTAAAAGATAAGCAGGGGAATGTGGTTTCAGAGGTTCAACGCAAGCTTTATGTAAGAAAGAAACCTCAGTATCGCGAAGAGGAAGTGCTCACCGATGCTTTGTGAAAATATACAAAAAGACCTCCAATCGGAGGTCTTTGTATAATTCGATTTATTTAGCCTTCAAGCTCAGCTAAACACATTTCTTCGTAAATCTGTTTAACCCAGTTCTCAACACGTTCGTCAGTCAGTTCCGGTTGACGGTCTTCATCAATACATAGACCTACGAATTGGCTGTCGTCGCCTTCAACAAGTGCTTTAGACGCTTCAAATTCGTAGCCTTCTGTTGAAGTATGGCCAAGAATTGTGCCGCCTTTAGACTCAACGATATCACGTACCGTGCCCATCGCGTCACAGAAATATTCTGCGTAGTCCTCTTGGTCGCCACAGCCAAAGATAGCCACTAGCTTAGTAGAGAAGTCGATTTGCTCAAGTTCAGGGAAGAAATCATCCCAATCACATTGTGCTTCACCGTAGTACCAAGTTGGGATACCTAGAAGAAGAAGATCGAAGTTATCAATGTCTTCTTTGCTGCTTTTCGCGATGTCTTGAACGTGAACTAGATGCTTACCTAGTTGCTTTTGAATCATCTTTGCAACGGCTTCAGTATTACCTGTGTCGCTACCGAAGAAGATACCTACACTTGCCATAGAGTCTATACCTTTACATTGTTTGTTATTGGCGATGGTACTAAGGGTTTAACCTAACCCAGAGCCTTCCCAAGTTAGCTGAATTACACCTTTTGCAATAAAGCCAGCACAGCCTAGGAAAAGGACTAACCATACAATACGACGACCAAAAACAGGTACATTGCCTTGCTTTAGCACATCTTTTATCGCCATCCCGATGAAAAAGAAGATAGCAGCAAAAAGAAGATCGAGCCCAATAGACTCGAGCATATCCATATAGTCGTAAAGCATTTTAGTCCTTCATGCCGAAAAATCTTGGGCGCACTATACCACTGTTAAACGGTAAAGTTAATGCACTACAAGAAGGGTTATTTCAATAATCTATTGTTGCTTTTCGAATTTGTTAACTCGAAATGTATTTCCGAATGACTCTCATTACTTCAGCCGGTTTTTCGGCGTGAAGCCAGTGGCCAGTATTAGCGATAATATGTGCTTTTGCTTGTTTGAACTGTTTTTGCACCGCAGGTTGGTGCTCTGGCATTAAGTAATCGGAATCACCACCTTTAATAAACAGAGTGGGTATGTCTGTTGGGGCAATTTCCTGCCAACCGATAATTTGTGCGTAATTCTCAAAAAGGCTCGGTACGTTAAACCGCCAGTCCATTTTATCGCCATTTTTGTATAGTGACTTAGAGAGAAATTGTCTTACACCGTCGATCTCAACATGTTGAGCTAGGATATCCATCGCTTGTTGACGGCTTGCTGGCTTTTCGTTAATTACGGCGTGTAAACCATTAAACACATTGTCGTGACGGTTTGCTGTGTAGGCGACAGGTGCCATGTCGAGCACAACCAACTGTTTGACTAGCTCTGGAGCAATGTCCACCAGTGTCATCGCGACCTTTCCACCCATTGAATGCCCAATAATAATAGATGGATCAACATTTAAGTGTTGTAGGAGTTGTGCCACATCTTTTGCCATGTCGGCGTAATTATGAATGTTTGAGTGAAAAGAGAGGCCGTGATTTCTCAGATCAATACTGATCACCGTGTGATCTTTAATAAGATCGCGGGCTAATAGACCCAGATTACTTAAACTACCAAACAATCCGTGAATCAAAACAACTGTTTGGCCTTGGCCTTCCTGCTTATAGTTGAGTAATGCTGACATTTTATCTTATTCGTGATGGGTTTAACGTGGAGTATCCGAGAGGATCTCGTTATAATCCCCCAGAGTTTAAACATTGAGAATGTGAAAAGCGAATGAAAACAATTGAGGTTGATGAGGATCTATACCGTTACATTGCTAGCCAAACTAAGCATATCGGTGAAAGCGCCTCGGATATTTTGCGACGCCTTTTAAACCTTGATGGTCAGTTGCAGGAAGCTGAAGCCGCGCCTGTAGTAGAGAAACCACAAGGGATTGTAGTAAGTAAAGATGCGGGTAAAACGGAATCTGTTGATGTAGTGAAAGAAATGCGTTCGCTGCTTATTTCTGATGAGTTTGCCGGTCTAAAAAAAGCGATTGATCGCTTTATGTTAGTACTATCGACCTTACATAAATTAAATCCAGAAGGTTTCGCGCAGGCTACGAATGTAAAGGGACGCAAACGCGTGTACTTTGCAGATAATGAAGAAACCTTGTTGGCAAATGGCAACACGACCAAGCCAAAAGCCATTCCTGGCACACCGTTTTGGGTTATCACGAACAACAATACCAGTCGTAAAAGACAGATGGTTGAACAAGTGATGACACACATGGGGTACCAACCTGACTTAATAGAAAAAGTAACAGGTTCAATCTAAGAAACCTGATAGAAGCCTCATAATGTGTCGCAGTTAGCGGATATTATGAGGCTTTTTTAATTTTATTTGTATTTAAAGAAAGGATGTCAAACATGGCTATGCACCCTCGTGCTGGGCAAAAAGCGCAGCAGGAAGATCTTCATAATATTCCGGCACTTGTTGCCAATTACTTCTTGCTTCAACCTGATGCTAAGAACCCCGATCACAAGGTTCAATTCGGCACATCAGGTCACCGTGGTACCGCTGATAAGCATACATTTAACGAAAACCACATTTTGGCTATTGCTCAAGCGGTTGCAGAAGTTCGTGCCCAGCAAGGGACCACAGGTCCTTTGTTTGTCGGTAAAGACACGCATGCTTTGTCTGAACCTGCATTTTCTAGCGTGATTGAAGTTTTGATTGCGAATGGCGTAAAAGTCATCGTACAGCAGGATAACGGCTACACGCCAACACCAGGTATCTCGCACGCAATTCTGACTTACAACATCAAGCACGATGAAAAAGCAGACGGTATTGTGATTACACCATCTCATAACCCACCACAAGACGGCGGTATCAAATACAATCCGACTCACGGTGGTCCAGCAGAAGCTGAGTTGACTCAAGCTATCGAAGATCGTGCGAACGCACTGATTGCCGAAGGTTTACAAGGTGTTAAACGCTTACCACTAGCAGAAGCAAAAGCATCGGATCTGTTTGTGGAGATGGACTTGGTTAAACCCTACATCGATGACCTAGTGAACGTTATCGATATGGAAGCAATCCAAAAAGCAAACCTGAAGATTGGTGTAGATCCATTGGGTGGCAGCGGCATCGATTACTGGCGTCAAATTGGTCAGGCATACAACCTAGACCTAACGCTAGTAAGTGAAGCGATTGATCCTTCTTTCCAATTCATGTCTCTCGATAAAGACGGTGTGGTTCGTATGGACTGTTCTTCTCCATACGCAATGGCGGGTCTATTGGCATTGAAAGATGAGTACGATCTAGCATTTGGTAACGATCCTGACTACGACCGTCACGGTATCGTTACGCCAAAAGGTTTGATGAACCCGAATCACTTCTTAGCCGTGTGTATCGACTACCTATACCGCCATCGTGACGCATGGGGTAAAGATGTAGCGGTTGGTAAAACACTAGTATCAAGTGCACTGATTGACCGTGTTGTTGCGGATCTAGGTCGTGAGCTATGTGAAGTACCAGTAGGCTTTAAATGGTTTGTTGATGGTCTGTACACTGGTAAATTCGGCTTCGGTGGCGAAGAAAGTGCCGGGGCATCTTTTCTTCGTAAAGATGGTACGCCTTGGTCAACAGACAAAGACGGCATCTTGTTATGTCTTCTAGCGGCAGAGATCACTGCGGTAACGGGTAAGAACCCACAAGACTACTATGAAGAGCTAGCGGCGAAACACGGTGAGTCGAAATACAACCGTATTCAAGCTGTAGCGAATGGCCCTCAAAAAGACGTACTGAAGAAGTTGTCACCAGAAATGGTCGCGGCTGAAACACTAGCGGGTGATGCTATCACTGCTCGTCTCACGCATGCACCTGGTAATGGTGCTGCAATCGGTGGTCTAAAAGTAACGACGGCAAACGGCTGGTTTGCTGCTCGTCCATCAGGCACAGAGGACATCTACAAGATTTACTGTGAAAGCTTCAAAGGTGAAGAGCACCTAAAACAAATCGAAGCAGAAGCACAAGAGATCGTTAATCAAGTGTTTGCAGCTGCCGGCCTGTAAACCATCCAATAGTCGATTTAGAAAACAAAGGGTTTATGTGCAAGCATCAACCCTTTTGCGTTTTAAGATTCCTGAACTGAGTCGTTTCCGGGCCACGAATCCGGTACCACAAACCAGAATTGACCGTCCTCCGTTTGTGCATGTACAAATCGGTCTGAAGGCTTTTCAATGGGTTGAGAGAAATCGTCCGTACCAATCGCCCAGCATGGTTTGTGTAAATGATAAAGTGGCTTACCGATTAAATCCCATTGGCGCTGGTAGCACCAGTAACCACTAATCTGACTTGGATTTAGTTCATAACCCAAGCACTCGCTAGGAGTTGGCTCTGGAGTAAACGGATTAATATAGAGTCGTCCTTGCATCAATAGATGCTCTTGTGGGGCGTCGTTTAACGGAATTATTTTTTGAAATTCCGGGCGATCGCTCATTTTCAACTGATGAGTAAGCATTCTATTCAGTTTTGTATGCAGCTGGTCGTGAGCATTCGGACCATACCAAACGCCGTTATAAAGAAGATAAAACTTAATCGCTACTTCCCAGTGTTCTATTTGATTTGATTCTGTATTCCGCAACACCAAGTCGATAGCACCAATAGTCTTACCTTCGATGTCGTTTAACTGAACCTCTTCCGCGATAACCTGATATCGTTCTGAACTAGAGAGAACTGCAGTGCATAAGTGCTGATATAAAAAGCCCAATCTTGGATTACCATTGTATTGCTCAGCGTTATTTAAAGGCGTTACCGAAAGATCCTCTAAGGTTGTAAACGGAGGGCGTAACTTGAAAAGAGGAGGTGAAGTGGCGATCCATTGGTAAAAGCGTTGCAGTTGGTTCATCCGTATCCCTATATGTATGGTGAGGCGACAAGCTTTGTTATTGTAACTAAATTTGCTTTTGAGGGTAGGGTGGCTAGCATCGATATTAGGGTTCGAGATACACTTTAAGTACCTAAATGATATCAAGGTGCCAGGTGTCAAAACGTTGTTGTATCAACTAGGTTGCACACTCTCGGTCTGATTTCATCGAGAGGTTATTTAGGTTTACATGCGCTAGAAATTGGAAGTAATAATGAATAACTTAAAGTTAGAACAGATTCTTAATGACAAACTGTCACCGCAGTTAATTAAAGATTACGCACCAAACGGGTTACAGGTAGAAGGGACGCCAGCCGTAAAGCGTATTATCACTGGCGTAACTGCCTCTCAAGCCTTAATCGATAAAGCGATTGAGCTTAATGCAGACGCATTACTCGTTCATCACGGTTATTTTTGGAAAGGTGAACCTGAGCCAATTCGTGGTATGAAAGGTAAACGAATTCGTAGTCTGATCAAAAACGATATCAACTTATATGGTTATCACCTTCCTCTGGATATTCACCCAGAGCTAGGCAACAACGCCGAATTAGCTCGCTTACTTGAAATCGAAGTAGAAGGTGGACTTGAAGGACACCCTCAATCAGTAGCCATGTTTGGACGCTTGAAAAAACCGATGTCTGGTGCTGAGTTTGCGAGCAAGATCAATCAAGTTCTTGATAGAGAACCACTGCATATTGCTCCAGAGAATACCGATAAGATGATTGAGACAGTCGGTTGGTGCACTGGTGGAGGGCAGGATTTTATTGAGCTTGCTGTACAACACGGATTAGATGCATTTATCTCTGGCGAAATTTCAGAGCGTACAACCTATACTGCGCGAGAAATGGACATTCATTACTTTGCTGCAGGTCATCATGCTACTGAGCGTTATGGTGTTCAGGCTTTAGGCAAATGGCTAGCGGATGAATACGGCCTACATGTCGAGTTTATCGATATTGATAATCCGGTTTAGTGTTCGCTATTCATAACGTGAAATGCTGAAAAGAAAAAAGGGTTGAGACAAAATCTCAACCCTTTTGTTTGTTTATCTTCTAACTAAAAAGATCATTCACGTTCGTGAAGTGGAGAAAACTCACGCTGTGTCTCACCAGTGTATAGCTGACGAGGACGACCGATGCGGTTCAGTGGATCGCTGTGCATTTCGTTCCAGTGAGCAATCCAGCCGATGGTACGAGAAATCGCGAAGATAACCGTAAACATAGAAACTGGAATACCAATTGCTTTAAGAATGATACCTGAGTAGAAGTCTACGTTCGGGTACAGCTTCTTAGAAACGAAGTACTCATCAGAAAGCGCAATGCGCTCAAGTTCCATTGCTACATCTAGTAGAGGGTCTTGAATGTTTAGCTCTTTGAGAACTTCATGACACGTTTCGCGCATTACTGTCGCACGTGGATCGTAGTTTTTATAAACGCGGTGACCAAAGCCCATTAAGCGGAATGGGTCATCTTTGTCTTTCGCGCGGTCTACATACTCAGGGATGTTATCGACGCTGCCAATCTCTTCTAGCATTCTCAAGCACGCTTCGTTTGCACCACCGTGAGCAGGTCCCCAAAGTGATGCAATACCAGCGGCAATACATGCAAATGGGTTAGCACCAGAAGAGCCAGCTAGACGTACAGTTGACGTCGACGCATTCTGTTCGTGATCCGCGTGTAGCGTGAAGATTTTATCCATCGCACGCGCAACGACAGGATTTACTTCATACTCTTCGCAAGGGTTTGCGAACATCATGTGTAGGAAGTTTTCTGCGTAACTCAAATCGTTGCGTGGGTAGATAAATGGCTGACCGATAGAGTATTTGTAACACATTGCAGCCAGTGTCGGCATCTTCGATAGCAGACGGTACGCCGCGATCTCACGGTGCTCGTCGTTGTTGATGTCAAGAGAGTCGTGGTAGAAGGCTGCAAGTGCACCGACTACACCACACATTACTGCCATTGGGTGAGCATCACGTCGGAAGCCATGGAAAAAGCTTGCGATTTGTTCGTGGACCATAGTATGGCGAGTAACGGTCGTTTTGAATTGCTCGTATTGCTCTCGGGTAGGGGCTTCACCATAAAGAAGGATGTAACATACTTCTAAGTAATCTGCGTTATTGGCTAATTGATCAATCGGGAAACCGCGGTGCAAAAGAATACCTTTGCCGCCATCGATGTACGTGATTGATGATTCACAAGATGCAGTGGCAAGAAAACCTGGGTCAAAAGTAAAGTAACCATTGGCTCCCAGCTTACGAACGTCAATTACAGGTGTACCTAGCGTACCGTCCATAATTGGCAGTTCGATTGGCGCTTGACCTTCAACATGAAGGGTCGCTTTCTTATCCGCCATAACAATCTCCTTTGTTTATTATTTAATCCGTCCAGGATGTTTATGTGCCATTTTTGTACTGTTGTTAAAGCTTAAAGTCAATTTTTCTCCATCTTTGTGTGCACTTGTTATGATTTTTCTCATGAAAATCGTTAAAAATCTGTTCTATGTAGCATAATTTGTTACACCAATTGTATTAGAATGTTGCTCGCCGTATATTGGCTAAGAAAATTTTAGTTAAATCCTTATAAATTCGGGGCTAGAAACAAAGAGTGAGGTTTGTTGCTGGACTCCGATTGTTAACAAGTCGTTTACAATTGTCTGGGTGGTTACTCGCGATATTTGTTAAATAGATGTTAACTTTTGTACGTTTGGAAGCTGAAATTGGTTATAACAATAAATGCTCAATGGAGCTGAGTGAGCAAGCCCGTGAAAGAAAGAAAGTCAAGACCTGTTAATTTAGATTTACAGATCATCCACTTTCCTATCACAGCAATCGCATCCATCCTACACCGTGTGTCTGGGGTAATTACGTTTGTTGCGGTGGGTATACTACTGTGGTTACTGTCCATTTCTCTGTCATCCCCAATGGGTTTTATGGAAGCCGCTGACATCGTCGATAGCTTCTTCGTAAAATTCATCCTGTGGGGAATTCTTACTGCACTTGCCTACCACATTGCAGGTGGTATCCGTCACTTGTTGATGGATCTAGGTCACTTTGAAGAGCTAGATTCTGGCACGATGAGCGCTAAAGTCGCGTTTGGTGCAACAGCAGTATTATCATTATTGGCGGGGATCTTGGTATGGTAAAACACGTATCTTCATTTGGTCGTAATGGTGTACACGATTTCCTACTGATTCGTGCAACTGCAATCATTATGACGCTATACACGATTTATCTGATTAGCTTCTGTGCATTTTCAGATATCTCTTACGCATCTTGGACCCAATTCTTTGGTGGTACCTTCACTAAAGTATTCACCATGTTGGCACTTGTCTCGATCCTGATCCACGCATGGGTCGGT
The DNA here is from genome assembly GCF_009904725.1 of Vibrio sp. V43_P6S15P86. Classification (NCBI taxonomy): domain Bacteria; kingdom Pseudomonadati; phylum Pseudomonadota; class Gammaproteobacteria; order Vibrionales; family Vibrionaceae; genus Vibrio; species Vibrio sp. V43_P6S15P86. Next base: position 15,847 of record NZ_WXWT01000135.1, on the reverse strand, counting down.
TTATGGCAGGTATTAACGGATTACATTAAGTGCGCGAAACTTCGTGGCGCACTGCAACTTGGTGTTATTGCCGTGCTATTCGGCTATGTCTTCTCTGGTCTATTTATTCTGTGGGGTGCGTAAGTGTCTATTCCAGTTCGTGAGTTTGACGCCGTAGTAATCGGCGCTGGTGGTGCAGGTATGCGCGCTGCACTACAAATTTCAGAACAAGGCCTATCATGTGCTTTGTTGTCAAAAGTATTTCCAACACGTTCTCATACTGTGTCTGCACAGGGCGGTATTACCGTTGCTCTGGGTAACTCGCACAAAGACGATTGGCAATGGCACATGTATGATACCGTTAAAGGTTCCGATTACATCGGTGACCAGAACGCGATTGAATACATGTGTAAAAATGGCCCTGAGTCCGTTATCGAACTAGAAAAAATGGGTCTTCCATTCTCTCGTTTTGATAACGGTACTATCTACCAACGTCCATTCGGTGGTCAGTCAAAAGAATTTGGTGGTGAGCAAGCTGCACGTACAGCAGCAGCTGCGGACCGTACAGGTCACGCGCTTCTGCATACGCTTTACCAACAAAATGTGAAACACAAAACCACCATTTTCTCGGAATGGTATGCACTAGACTTGGTGAAAAACCAAGACGGCGCCGTAATGGGCTGTACTGCGATTTGTATGGAAACAGGCGAAATCTGTTACTTCAAATCAAAAGCAACGATTCTAGCAACAGGTGGTGCAGGTCGTATTTACGCGTCGACCACTAACGCACACATCAACACTGGTGACGGTGTAGGTATGGCATTGCGTGCGGGTGTACCTATGCAAGACATGGAAATGTGGCAGTTCCACCCAACGGGTATCGCTGGTGCAGGTGTTCTTGTTACAGAAGGTTGTCGTGGTGAAGGTGGTTACCTTCTAAATAAAGATGGCGAACGTTTCATGGAGCGCTATGCTCCTAACGCGAAAGACCTTGCTGGTCGTGACGTAGTTGCACGTTCAATGATGATCGAAATTCGTGAAGGCCGTGGTTGTGATGGTCCTTGGGGTCCACACATTAAGCTGAAGTTGGATCACCTTGGTAAAGAAGTGCTTGAGTCACGTCTGCCTGGTATTTGTGAGCTGTCTCGTACTTTCGCGCACGTTGATCCAGTGAAAGAGCCAATTCCAGTGATTCCAACCTGTCACTACATGATGGGTGGTGTACCGACTCAAGTGTCTGGCCAAGCAATCAAGCAAAAGGCTGACGGCAGCGAGATGGAAGTACAAGGTCTATATGCATGTGGTGAGATTGCTTCTGTATCAGTACACGGAGCAAACCGTCTAGGCGGTAACTCATTACTAGACTTAGTTGTATTTGGTCGCGCGACTGGCTTGCACCTTGGCGAAACGCTCGCAGCGCAAGCTGAGGCACGTCCTGCAACTGAATCTGATATTGAAGCATCTCTAGCGCGTACCATGCGTTGGGAAAATAGTACTGGCGGTGAAGATCCAGTTCAAATCCGTAAAGACCTACAAGCTTGCATGCAAAACAGCTTCTCGGTATTCCGTGAAGGCGATGCAATGGCCACGGGCCTAGAAGAGTTGAAAGTGATTCGCGAACGTCTGAAAGATGCACATCTAGCGGACAAGTCTTCAGAATTCAACACGCAACGTATTGAGTGTCTAGAGCTAGACAACTTGATGGAAACAGCATTCTCTACAGCCGTAGCGGCGAACTACCGTACTGAAAGCCGTGGCGCACATGCTCGTTTCGATTTCCCTGAGCGTGATGATGAGAACTGGCTATGTCACTCTATCTACAACCCGGAAACAGAAGCGATGACTAAGCGTGATGTGAACATGACGCCAACGCATCGTGAAGCTTTCCCACCGAAAGTACGTACATACTAAAGGGAGGATACGACTATGAAATTGAACTTCTCTTTATACCGTTACAATCCGGACGTGGATACCAAGCCTTACATGAAAGAGTATACCCTTGAGGTAGACGAAGGCTCAGACATGATGGTGCTTGATGCATTGATTCTGCTAAAAGAGCAAGATCCAAGCATCGCGTTCCGTCGCTCATGCCGTGAAGGGGTATGTGGTTCTGATGGTTTGAACATGAATGGTAAAAATGGTCTAGCGTGTATCACACCGTTATCTGCTCTACAAGGCGATAAGATAGTTATTCGTCCACTGCCAGGGTTACCTGTCGTGCGCGATCTTATCGTTGACATGACGCAGTTCTATGATAACTATGCGAAAGTTAAACCATTCTTGATTGATGATGGTGCATTACCACCATCACGCGAGAACCTACAATCGCCTGATGATCGTGCGCATTTAGATGGATTGTACGAATGTATCATGTGTGCATGTTGTACAACGTCTTGCCCATCATTCTGGTGGAACCCTGACAAATTCATCGGTCCAGCTGGTCTTCTTGCGGCGTACCGTTGGCTAATTGATAGCCGCGATACGGCAACAGATGAACGTTTGTCTGATCTTGATGATGCATTTAGCGTTTTTCGTTGCCATGGCATCATGAATTGTGTAAGTGTTTGTCCTAAGGGATTAAATCCGACGAAAGCCATCGGCCATATTAAGTCGATGCTGGTTAATCGCTCGGTTTAATTTACTCGCTCTTAGGAATGTCGCAGTGTTGCGGATCACCCGATATGACCGCTTCACTGCTTCAAGAATATTTCGAGTAAAGAATACAAAAATTGCCGACTAGTTCTGGTCGGCTCTTATAGCTCGGCAAAGACCGAAGCAAACGTGAAAACTACTGGTTAAGGGAAAATATGCACAACGGCGTGATGAAGGCATGGCTCGAGTCTTCACACTTGGCTGGCGCCAATGCAACGTATGTAGAGGACCTCTACGAACTGTATCTAAGTGATCCCGATCTGGTAAGTGAGGAGTGGAAACGTGTTTTTGAAGGCTTACCTAAGCCGTCAGAAGAAGTGGCAGAACAACCACATTCACGTGTCCGTGACTACTTCCGTCGACTCGCTAGAGAAACAAAGCATTACAATGTCCAAGTTAGTGACCCAGATGTCGATGCAAAACAAGTAAAAGTTCTACAGCTAATCAACGCATACCGTTTCCGCGGACATGAAGCTGCAGAATTAGACCCACTAGGTCTATGGCAACGCCCAACCGTGGCGGAGTTAGACCCTGCTTTTCATAATCTTACCGAAGATGACTTCGAAGAAACTTTCAACGTAGGTTCTTTTGCTGTTGGGCAAGAAACCATGAAGTTGAAAGACATCTATGAAGCCCTCAACAAAACTTACTGCGGTTCCATCGGTGCTGAATACATGCACATGACTGACACAGAGCAAAAACGTTGGATCCAACAACGTCTTGAGTCTGTCGTAGGCCAGCCATCATTCAACAAAGATGAGAAGCGCACATTCCTAGAAGAGCTAACAGCCGCTGAAGGTTTGGAGCGTTACCTCGGGGCGAAATTCCCAGGTGCAAAACGTTTCTCTCTAGAAGGTGGTGACGCACTGATTCCGATGACGAAAGAGTTGATCCGTCATGCGGGAACAAGTGGGATGCGTGAAGTGGTTATCGGTATGGCTCACCGTGGTCGTTTGAACATGCTGGTGAACGTGCTTGGTAAGAAGCCTCAAGATCTGTTCGATGAGTTTGCCGGTAAACACGACGAAACTTGGGGCACGGGTGATGTGAAATATCACCAAGGTTTCTCTGCCGACTTTGCTACCCCAGGTGGTGATGTTCACTTAGCTCTTGCATTTAACCCATCGCATCTAGAAATCGTCAACCCAGTAGTCATGGGGTCGGTGCGAGCACGCCAAGATCGCTTGGGTGATAATCAAGGTAGCAAAGTGCTTCCTATCACTATCCACGGTGACTCTGCAATCGCTGGTCAGGGTGTGGTTGCCGAAACGTTCAACATGTCACTGGCTCGTGGTTTCCAAGTCGGTGGTACGGTGCGTATCGTTATTAACAACCAAGTTGGCTTTACGACGTCTAACCCTCGTGACACGCGTTCAACGATGTACTGTACAGATATCGCTAAGATGGTTCAGGCGCCAATCTTCCATGTGAATGCCGATGACCCAGAAGCAGTTGCTTTTGTTACTCGTATTGCTTTGGATTACCGCAACGAGTTCAAGCGCGATGTCGTGATTGATTTGGTGTGTTACCGTCGCCACGGTCACAACGAGGCCGATGAGCCAAACGCGACTCAGCCTTTGATGTACCAAAAAATCAAAAAACACCCTACACCACGCAAATTGTATGCGGATATTCTGATCGATAAAAACGAATCAGATATCGAGACAGCGACTCAGTTAGTCAATGAGTACCGCGACGCATTAGACCGCGGTGAAGTGGTGGTTAAAGAATGGCGTCCAATGGCGTTGCACTCTGTAGACTGGTCCCCTTACCTAGGGCATGAATGGGATATGGAGTGGGATTCAAAATATGACAAGACGCGTCTTATCGAGTTGGGTAATCGTCTTTGTCAGTATCCAGAAAGCCATAAACTGCAAAGCCGTGTTAATAAGCTTTACAACGATCGCCTAGCAATGATGACCGGTGAAAAAGCAATCGACTGGGGTATGGCAGAAACTCTCGCGTATGCAACATTAGTTGATGATGGTAAGCGTATTCGCCTTTCTGGTCAGGATTCGGGTCGTGGTACTTTCTTCCACCGTCACTCGGTTCTTCATAACCAAACAGATGCAAGTACGTACATTCCATTAGCGAATATTCATGACAATCAGGGTCCATTCCAAGTGTTTGACTCAGTACTGTCAGAAGAAGCTGTATTGGCATTTGAATACGGTTACGCAACAGCAGAGCCAGGTGGCTTGACTATTTGGGAAGCGCAGTTTGGTGACTTTGCCAACGGCGCGCAGGTTGTGATTGACCAATTCATCTCGTCAGGTGAGCAGAAATGGGCACGCTTGTGTGGTCTCACAATGCTTCTACCTCACGGTTACGAAGGTCAAGGCCCTGAGCACTCCTCTGCACGTCTAGAGCGTTACCTTCAGTTGTGTGCTGAGCAAAATATGCAGGTTGTAGTTCCTTCAACACCGGCTCAGGTATACCACATGATTCGTCGTCAAGTTGTACGCCCAATGCGTCGACCTCTGATTGTTATGTCGCCAAAATCTTTGCTGCGCCATCCCCTATGTACTTCGACAATTGAAGACTTAGCGGACGGTACATTCCAATCTGCAATTCCAGAAGTAGATGATTTAGACCCAAGCAAAGTAAAACGCGTCGTGTTCTGTTCAGGTAAGGTTTATTTTGACCTACTGGAGCAGCGCCGTAACAACGAGCAAGACGATGTCGCTATCGTGCGTATCGAGCAGCTTTATCCATTCCCGATGGAAGAAGTACAAGCAGCGATTGCTCAATACACTAACGTTGAAGACTTCGTGTGGTGTCAGGAAGAGCCTCAGAACCAAGGTGCTTGGTACTGTAGCCAACACAACTTCCGTGCCGCTATTCCTGCAGGTGCAGATCTTAAATACGCAGGTCGCCCAGCTTCTGCTTCGCCAGCAGTTGGCTACATGTCGGTGCACTTGAAACAACAAAAAGCGTTGGTTGAAGACGCTCTGAACGTGAACTCAAAAACTTCGAATTAAGAACTAGAAGTTAAAGGAAGAAACAGATATGACAATTGAAATTCTGGTTCCAGATTTACCTGAATCAGTTGCTGATGCAACCGTAGCGACATGGCACAAACAACCAGGCGACGCAGTAGAGCGTGACGAGGTTTTGGTTGACATCGAGACAGACAAAGTCGTGCTAGAAGTGCCAGCTCCGGAAGCAGGCGTTTTGGAAGCTATCGTTGAAGAAGAAGGTGCGACAGTACTTTCTAAACAAATCATTGCTAAATTGAAGCCAGGTGCAGTTGCAGGTGAGCCTACCGCAGACAAAACAGAAGGTACGGAAGCATCTCCTGATAAACGTCATAAAGCTGCGCTTAGCGAAGAAAGCAATGATGCACTAAGCCCAGCAGTACGTCGTTTATTGGCTGAGCATGGCTTAGAAGCAAGCCAAGTGAAAGGCACTGGCGTTGGTGGTCGTATTACGCGCGAAGATATTGAAGCGCATCTTGCGAACGCTAAAGCTGCGTCAAAAGAAGAAGCACCAGCAGTGGTTGACGTGCCGGCAGCGGCTCGTAGCCAAAAACGTGTTCCAATGACTCGCCTGCGTAAGACAGTCGCTAACCGTCTACTAGAGGCGAAGAACAACACGGCAATGCTAACGACGTTTAACGAAGTGAACATGAAACCAATCATGGACCTTCGTAAGCAGTACAAAGATCAGTTCGAAGAGCGTCACGGTATTCGTTTAGGCTTCATGTCTTTCTACGTGAAAGCTGTAACAGAAGCGCTTAAGCGTTACCCAGAAGTAAATGCTTCGATTGATGGTGATGACATTGTTTACCACAACTACTTCGACATTAGCATGGCGGTATCAACACCACGTGGTCTAGTTACACCTGTCCTAAAAGACTGTGACAAGCTTGGTTTCGCTGATGTTGAAAAAGGCATCAAAGAACTGGCTATCAAAGGTCGTGATGGCAAGCTAACGGTAGACGAGCTAATGGGCGGTAACTTCACTATCACAAACGGTGGTGTGTTCGGTTCACTAATGTCTACACCAATCATCAACCCACCTCAATCAGCGATTCTTGGTATGCATAAGATCCAAGAGCGTCCGATGGCAGTGGATGGCAAAGTTGAAATCTTGCCGATGATGTACCTAGCGCTGTCTTACGATCACCGCCTAATTGATGGTCGCGAGTCTGTTGGCTTCCTAGTGACGATTAAAGAGTTGCTAGAAGATCCAGCACGTCTCCTATTAGACGTTTAATATCGCTAAAACGTCTAGTTATCGTAGGTAGCTAGACGTTAAAAATTTCAATGGCTAGACTAGCTCAACGTCTGGCCTTCATTTGAATCCCACACCATGAGTACTCGTGATGAGGGATTGATTTGAGAAGACCCTACAGACGTACAAGCAGCCAAGACTGCAGCGTTATGGAAATAATAAATCCCTTAAGGGAAAAACAAACGGAATATCGAAATGAATTTGCATGAATACCAAGCCAAACAGCTGTTTGCAGAATTCGGTTTGCCTGTGCCAGAAGGCTACGCGTGTGATACACCACAAGAAGCTTTTGAAGCTGCAGGCCGTATCAGTACAGAAAAGAAAGTAGTTAAATGTCAGGTTCACGCTGGTGGCCGTGGTAAAGCGGGCGGTGTAGAGCTGCACGATACAAAAGAAGGCGTTAAAGAGTTTGCACAAAAGTGGTTAGGTAAAAACCTAGTGACTTACCAAACTGACGCTAACGGTCAGCCAGTTACAAAAATCCTTGTTGAAGAAGCTTCAAACATTGCAAACGAATTATACCTAGGTGCGGTTGTTGACCGTGCAAGCCGTAAGATCGTTTTCATGGCTTCAACAGAAGGTGGTGTGGAAATCGAAAAAGTTGCGGAAGAAACGCCGGAGCTTATCCACAAAGCAGCAATCGATCCACTAGTAGGCCCACAAGCTTACCAAGGTCGCGAGCTTGCGTTCAAACTTGGTCTTGAAGGTGACCAAATCAAACAATTCGTTAAGATCTTCATGGGTCTTGGCACGATGTTCGCCCAGTACGATCTTGCTCTACTTGAGATCAACCCACTTGTGATTACTGGCGAAGGCAACCTGCTATGTCTTGACGGTAAGATCAACATCGACTCAAACGCACTGTACCGTCAGCCTAAGCTTCGTGAAATGCACGATCCATCACAAGAAGATGAGCGCGAAGCGCACGCAGCTCAGTGGGAACTGAACTACGTAGCACTAGACGGTAACGTTGGCTGTATGGTTAACGGTGCTGGCCTAGCAATGGGTACGATGGATATCGTAAACCTACACGGCGGCAAGCCAGCTAACTTCTTAGATGTAGGTGGCGGCGCGACGAAAGAGCGTGTTGCTGAAGCATTCAAGATCATCCTATCTGATGACAACGTGAAAGCGGTACTTGTTAACATCTTCGGTGGTATCGTACGTTGTGACATGATCGCAGAAGGTATTATCGGTGCGGTTAAAGAAGTAGGTGTAAGCGTACCTGTTGTTGTTCGTCTAGAAGGTACTAACGCTGACCTAGGTCGCGAAGTTCTTGCTAATTCTGATGTTGATATCATTGCTGCTGAGTCGCTAACGGATGCTGCTCAGAAAGTTGTTGCTGCTGCGGAGGCTAAATAATGTCTGTATTAATTAACAAAGACACTAAAGTAATCTGTCAGGGTTTCACTGGTGGTCAAGGTACTTTCCACTCAGAGCAAGCTATCGCATACGGCACTCAGATGGTTGGTGGTGTTTCTCCTGGTAAAGGTGGCCAAACTCACCTAGGTCTACCTGTATTCAACACAGTTCGCGAAGCAGTAGAAGCAACTGGCGCAACAGCGACAGTAATCTACGTTCCAGCACCTTTCTGTAAAGATGCAATTCTAGAAGCGATTGATGCCGGCATCGAGCTAATCGTAACAATCACGGAAGGCATCCCTACAACAGATATGATCGACGTGAAAGTGAAGCTAGAAGAAACTGGCGTTCGTATGATCGGTCCTAACTGTCCGGGTGTTATCACTCCTGACGAGTGTAAGATCGGCATCATGCCTGGTCACATCCACAAGAAAGGTAAAGTAGGTATCGTATCTCGCAGCGGTACTCTAACTTACGAAGCAGTTAAGCAAACAACAGACGAAGGTTTCGGCCAGTCTACTTGTGTTGGTATTGGTGGTGACCCAATCCCAGGTTCAAACTTCATTGATATCCTAAAACTGTTCCAAGAGGACCCTGAAACTGAAGCGATTGTTATGATCGGTGAAATCGGTGGTACAGCAGAAGAAGAAGCAGCAGCATACATTAAAGAAAACGTAACGAAGCCAGTGGTTTCCTACATTGCTGGTGTAACTGCTCCTCCTGGTAAACGTATGGGCCACGCTGGTGCGATTATCTCTGGCGGTAAAGGTACTGCTGAAGACAAATTTGCTGCACTAGAAGCGGCGGGCGTTAAGACTGTGAAATCTCTAGCAGAGATCGGCCAAGGTCTACGTGAAGTAACGGGCTGGTAATTTCCAACTCGAAGCTTAAAGCTAAAAAAGCCTAGCAATTATTGCTAGGCTTTTTTGTATCAAGGTACTTTTTACGATTTTTGGCGAATAAATTGGCTAAGCATAAACAGAGATGTTGCGCTGATTACTACTGATGGGCCAGCCGGCGTATCGAAGTGCCATGATAGGCTAAGCCCCATCAGTACTGCCACAGAGCCAATAATGGATGCGAACAATGCCATTTGCTCTGGTGATGAAGATACTTTACGAGCTGTTGCTGCTGGGATAATTAGGAGCGAAGTCATGATCAACGCGCCAACGAACTTCATACCTACTGCGATTACTACACCCACCATTAGCATTAACACCAATCTAACTAAGTCTGTATTTACGCCCTCAACAGCGGCAAGTTCTTCACTAACAGTGCTAGAAAGCAGTGGGCGCCAGAAGACGTACAAACATGCACTTACCGCAACAACACCTGCGTAAATAAACATCAGATCTTGTGGAGAGACTGCAAGTAAGTCCCCAAATAGGTAGCTCATTAAATCGACGCGCACGTTTTCCAAAAAGCTAACCGATACTAAGCCGATAGAGAGTGCACTGTGTGCCAAGATACCTAACAACGTGTCTGTAGCCACAAGTTGTTGCTTTTGCAGAGTGACAAGCAAAACGGCCAGAGCTAAACAGCAAACGAGTAGTGCAAGATAAAGGTTCACGTTGAGCAGAAAGCCTAATGCCAAACCCATCAATGAAGCATGTGCCAGGGTATCACCGAAGTAAGCCATTTTGCGCCAAACGACAAATGACCCAAGAGGACCTGCTATGATCGCGATGCCAATACCAGCAAGAATAGAAGGTAGAAGAAACTCAATCATGGTGATGATGTCCGTGTTTATGGTTGGAGCATGATGTCGCATCGCCAGTAACTGGCGTTCCGGATAAATCGTGATGATGATGCTCATGGTCGTGATGATAAAACGCGAGCGATTCTCTCGCTGCATTGCCAAATAGCGCGATGTAAGAAGGGTGCTGAGTAATCGTGGCAGGTGAACCAGAACAGCAAACATGGTGATGCAGACAAATGACATCATCTGTTTTGGCCATTACTAAATGTAAGTCGTGTGACACCATAAATACACCGCAATCGAATCGGTGACGGATGCTTTCAATTAGATCGTAGAGATCGATTTGACCTTGAATATCCACACCCTGCGCAGGTTCATCTAGCACTAACAGCTCTGGGCGTTGAAGCAAAGCACGCGCAAGTAATACGCGTTGGTTTTCACCACCTGACAAGCGATGCATGTTACTACTAATTAAATGCTCAGCGCCAACAAGCCTTAATGCATCAATACATTCTTGTTTACTGTATTTTCCTGCTAAATTTAGAAAACGGGTGACATTCAATGGAAGAGAGTCATTGAGCTTCAATTTTTGAGGAACATAACCAATTTTTAGTTTTCTTTGTCGGTTTAATTTGCCGCTAGTCGGTTTTTGAAGGCCTAAAATGACTTTGACTAACGTTGATTTTCCCGCTCCATTGGGACCAATTAGGGTTGTTATTTTGCCCTTTTGTAATTCCATACTAATGTTATCGAGAACTCTGCGGCCATCGAACTCGACGCATAAGTGATCAAGATGGACTAAGGAAGACATGAATGAAACTCATTTGCAAATCAATAATGTTATAATGTAACATTATCACACTTTCTACACCATATCCCAAGTAAAACTATGAAAAGAGCATTAATTCTTGCTGCGTCAGCGATGCTAACGTTGCCAGCACACGCAGTAACGGTACTAACGAGTATCAAACCTATTCAGTTATTAGTGACAGAACTTACTCAAGGGGTGACTTCGCCAGATGTATTACTGCAGTCCAACACTTCGCCCCATGATTACGCTTTACGCCCATCGGATGTTAAGAAAATCGCTTCTGCTGATTTAGTTATTTGGTACGGACATGATCTCGAACCGTTTCTGGAAAAAGTTGTGTCAGACAGATCGAATACTCTGACTATTAGTCAAATTCCAGATCTAGATTTGCGTGAGTTTGATAGTGAGCACAACCATGACCATGATGGCCACGATCATGGTTCACACGATCCGCACTTTTGGTTAGGTGTAAGTCAAGCACAACAAGTTGCCAAAGCTGTCGTGAATCAACTGGGAGCACTTGATCCGGAAAATGCAGCACAGTACCAAGAAAACCTTAAAAAATTTGAAACTGAGCTCAGCCAGACGGACCTAGAGATCAAGAAGAAATTATCGCCAGTAAAAGACAAAGGTTACTTTGTGTTTCACGATGCTTATGGTTATTTCGAAGAGCGTTATGAGTTAAATCAAATGGGGCACTTCACCGTGAGCCCGGATCGTAAGCCGGGCGCAAAAACCTTAATCCAAATTCGTCAAAAGTTAAGTTCAGGAGATGTAGCCTGCGTGTTTTCTGAACCTCAGTTTACTCCAGCTGTCGTTCAGAGCGTGATGCGAGGTAGCAAAGTTGCCAAAGGTGAACTTGACCCATTAGGGAGCACAATTGAAGCAAAACCGGGCAGTTACTTTACTTTTCTCAACAATATGGCGAATAATTTTGAGCAGTGCTTGAGCCAAAAGACGGATTAAGTAGTGTTGTTGTGTAGGAATAGTCCTTTTAACGTGATCCAGTAGTAAGAATTACAACCTTTGGCAAGGCGAGCCTTTTCTCAAACAGTAATTGAGATATCATTATCAATAATTAGCAGCTCAAAATAACCGTATAAGTCCATGCTGCAGAAGATATGGACGGTGAGCGCCGAGCACAAATTGATATAAAAGGTTTTCGTCTTGCTACGCCAATTAGCCCTTGTCTTGTTGGGCTTTTTCCTATCTTTCCAAGCATTTGCTCTTCATAATGCGAATGCCATCTTTTACCCTTTGCCGACTCAGGTTAAGGGTACTTTTATTGCGGCTAAAAAATTGTTCTTGGGTGAGCAAGGGGGCTTGTGGATTCACGACGTGCATGGGCGGGTGTTGTTTTATGATGGCCAAAATATCCTACCTAAATCAGGCAGTTTTTTACAAACGTCTGCCAAGCAACTGGCTTATCATGAAGGCTCGTTCTGGACCTTTGTTGAGAATGAGGTGTATCAAACTTATCCAAATCAAGAAAGACGTTTAGTCTTTAGCTTAAACCCCGGGTCGCAAATAAGAAAAATCGGTTCTTCTGAAGATTATATTTGGGTTAGTGATGGCGCACATTTCTATACTTACAACATCGATACTAGCGAGTTAAAGTCCTTTTCTTTGTTGCAGCTCTATCAACATAGCAACAATAGCTATGTTTATATTAACGATGCAGTTCTGCTCGAAGAGAAGTGGGCACTTGCTACAACTTCTGGCTTTTATCTTTCAGAAGGAGATAAGTTTGACCATGTAGTCGCTTCAGGTCAGAACTACATTGAAAAGATCTACTACTCACACACGCGCAGAGAAATTCTGGTAGGAACGTTGCGTGGGGCATTAATTTTCAATATTTATCAACCTGATAAAGAGGTGATTAAGATTGGCGGCTCTCATGTGTTGACTTTCGCTGAGACAAATCAAGAGTACTGGGTGGGGACTGAGCATGGTCTGTATTTATACTCATTCTTGTCAGGCGAAGTGACAGAAGTCGAGCCTGCAAGCTTTCTTGAACTGGAGCTGGATAATACAAAGATCTATTCGCTACTGAGTGACAACATGGGAGGGATGTGGATCGCGACTAACCAAGGCATTCGCTATTACTCCTTGTTTAGTAAAAAGTTTGAACGAGTAACCTTCAGTAGTTACGACTCGCAAACCTTATCAGGGCGAATTCGACAAACCTCCACAGGACCTGATGATGCGCTTTGGTTCGCGGATGACCGAAAGCTTTATCGGACAGGTGAGAGTGGCAACATCAAAGTCTTGGAGCTTGATTCGCAGATCAATGAATTTGCATTTCAAGGTGGGATGCTTTGGCTTGCGACCTCTAAAGGGCTCGAAATATTCGAGCTGAATGGTCTTAACAAAGTGACATTTCCTTATTTACAGGTTATGGCTGGACACGCAGTGGAGCATGTGACTGTAGATGGTAATGAGCGTCTCTGGGTATCAAGCGGATACCATCTTTACAATGTTGATATAACCAAGCAAAGCGTAAGAAATTTTGGAAGTGAGTGGCTAGTAAGTCAGTACTTACCAGCTAAGGTTACGCGTTTATACGACACTGAAGATTCTCTATTGATAGGGACCGATCATGGGATTTATCAATACAGCAATGAAAACATCCAGTTCATCCGCTATTCCGAAAAATTTGGTGAATCATTAGACATGGTCACGGCGGTTGATGGCAGTCAGTGGTTTGCGTCATCTTACGGCGTTTTTAAAACGATTAAAGGAAGTAACGAGAAACATGTTGTTGAAATGAGTGTGCCCAACGCGCGACCTGCTTGCTTGATCAGAGACAGGCAAGGTGTGTGGTTAGCCTCTTCTGTCGGATTAAGCTATTACCACCTTTCGGGTGAATTAGTGAAACATTATTCATCGGCGTCTGGCTTAATGAACAACGAGTTTCTACCAGGAATCTGCAGTGTTATACAGCAAAAAGAAGGTGGTGAGCGAGAGCTCGTCCTAGGGTCGAAATACGGGTTGGTAAAAGCTGAAGCATCCAAGCTGCTTGTGTCCAACCCTCCAGAGTCGAAGTTTATCGTGAGCCAAGTTGTGCTTGAAAACGGGATTCTACAAGTTGGTAGCGCCGATTTGAATGGCATAAAATTACCGTATGGCTCTTCTCTAAGTTTCTTATTTGGCGTGATGCCAAAACCAGACAGCCAAAATTTGTATTATCGATTGAATAGCGATGATCCTTGGCAAGCGCTAGAGGGAGGCCAACTGACTCTAGAGCATCTCAATTCCGGTGAATACCATCTACAGGTAAGTAATGAGTCTCAAGTCGCTGCTGGATTGGTTGGGCTCGAGTCATATTTTATTGTGCTTAATCCTTGGTATTTATCGCAACTCGCAATTTTAGGTTTTGTGGTCGCGAGTATTGCCATGGTTGCACTACTTATGTACTGGCGTTCTCGCTATGTTGTACAGGCTAACCGTGATTTAGCTGCGCAAGTGACACTCAAAACTAACCAGTTGAGGCATCAAAGCCGAGTGTTGTTGACGAGTAACCAACAGCTACGTAAACAGATTCAAGTCAGAAACCTGTTGGTTGATCACGTGGCGCAATCTATTAAGTCCAGTGTGGATTTTATAGCGTCAAAATTACCCATACCTTTGGATGCAGCTACGGAAGATCATCTGGCGAAAACGACATGGCAATTAAATGAGTTAAAAAGTGTTCCTGGCGAAGCTAGCGGCGGCAGTCACAATTACAATTTGAGTCAGATAACTCAATCGGTGGTTGATGTATGGCAAGATGATTTTGCGAAGGCTGGGATTATGGTGGAGCTTGAAGATGAGAGAAAAACAAGTCGAATTGCTCTGGAAAGCTTTAACCTTGATGTTATCTTCAACAGCATTTTTGCCAATATCATCAAGCGTTCTTTCCGAGGCCAAACGGTGAGAATCATGCTAGAAGAGGGCAATGATATTGTTTCATTGAGTTTTCTTGATTATGGGACGCAACTGCCTAATAAAGTCACGACCGGGCGTCCATCTAATATGAACCACTCTGAATTGAGTATTGATCATCTTGCCCAGTTAGTGACAACGAGTGGAGGATACTTGGCGGTGTTTACTTCCGACGCTCAAAATAAAATCGAAATTACATGGCCAACTGCGAAGGAAATGAGTTATGTGGATGAATCTTTGCAAGAATTTGAGTCTGAACCTCTCGTCGAAGATAAAGTGACCCCAGAGAAAGAATGGTTGCAAAAAGTCTATCAGCTGGTGGCTGAGCATTACCATGACCCTGAGTTTGGTACTGCTTTAGCGGCTAAAATGCTGTTCATGTCAGAACGCTCTTTACAGAGGCGCTTTAAATCAGCCTCGTCAAGAACGTTAAAAGATTATGTAACCGAAGTTCGTTTAGAAACGGCGTGTGAGCAGTTATTAGCGGGCGAGAAAATCAGCGAAGTAGCGTTTAACTGCGGCTTTAATGATCCTTCTTACTTTAGCCAAAAGTTTAAATTGCATTTTGGTTTGCCTCCTTCCAAGTTTGCTTTGACTCAAGAAAGCCAAGAAACCAACTAAAAAACCTCATTACACACTCCCTAGTGAATATTCAAAAGACTGGGGAGCTGCTTATAGTGCTCTACTATTGCTAGAGCTACCAATGCAGTGATTCTCATTGCTTCTTCATCACATCTAGCCTACAAATCCATTCTCAATACGTAAGCACGGTCACGCTCTATCTGTTAGTAGCGCTGTTCTTAGCTATAACCATACATGGCTTAAGAGGACGGATTTACCTACGGCGACAAATAGATGAATGGTTGTATTTTTGTATCTAGAGTGCGTTGGTTCATTTGAGTAGTGGGGGGATGCGAAATTCGTGAAAACAGAACTGTGCTGAAAAGGTGGATAAGATAAAGAGTTTAGAGAGAGATGAAAAAAATATCGTGGTATAGCCGGGGGGACTATACCACGGGTGTCAATGACACCTTCGCTTGCTGCCGGAGTGACATGTTGCCATGCCACCTCTGGAATTCATTTGAGAGGTTGCCCTCTCGATGGAGTAACTATACGAGAGGTTACTTATTTTTCTTATAAAAATAACGCCATGTTGATATGAGAAAAACGACAAAGTTTTAAAT
>NZ_WXWT01000395.1:0-9824 GCF_009904725.1 Vibrio sp. V43_P6S15P86 | reverse complement strand
CATCGCTGCTGCGGTCTTAGCGAAACTTTTACTCTCACACAGATGAATAAAAAGTTGCAGGCTTTTGATATTCATTAAATCTTCATTTCCATGTTGCACAAATTGCAATAACTAATTGTGAATATATCACTTTAGGCAATTTAATGTCTGTTTTAGTATGAAGTTATTCGGTAAGGCAATTACCGACCTCAATGGAAGAATCTCAAAGGAGCACCCAGATGGCTAATTATTTCAATACCTTAAACTTGCGCGAGCAGTTGGACCAATTAGGTCGTTGTCGCTTTATGGATCGTAGTGAATTTGCTTCAGAAGCGGATTACTTAAAAGGCAAGAAAGTGGTCATCGTAGGTTGTGGTGCTCAAGGTCTTAACCAAGGTCTGAATATGCGTGACTCTGGCCTAGACGTTGCTTACGCGCTTCGCCAAGCAGCAATTGATGAGCAACGTCAATCTTTCAAAAATGCAAAAGACAACGGTTTTGAAGTAGGTAGCTACGAAACGCTAATTCCACAAGCTGACCTAGTAGTAAACCTTACTCCAGATAAGCAGCACACAAACGTTGTTGAGACTATAATGCCGCTAATGAAAGAAGGCGCAGCGCTAGGTTACTCACACGGCTTCAACGTTGTTGAAGAGGGCATGCAAATCCGTAAAGACCTAACAGTAGTAATGGTTGCACCTAAGTGCCCGGGCACGGAAGTTCGTGAAGAGTACAAGCGTGGTTTCGGTGTTCCAACTCTTATCGCTGTTCACCCAGAGAATGACCCAAAAGGTGAAGGTTGGGATATCGCGAAAGCTTGGGCTGCAGCAACAGGTGGTCACCGTGCAGGCTGTCTAGAGTCTTCTTTTGTTGCTGAGGTGAAATCTGACCTAATGGGTGAGCAAACTATCCTTTGTGGCATGCTACAGGCTGGTTCTATCGTATGTTACGAGAAGATGATTGCTGATGGTATCGATCCTGGCTACGCAGGTAAGCTTCTTCAATACGGTTGGGAAACGATCACGGAAGCTCTGAAGTTTGGTGGTATCACTCATATGATGGATCGCCTAACTAACCCTGCAAAAGTGAAAGCATTTGAGCTTTCTGAAGAGCTAAAAGAGCTAATGCGTCCGCTATACAACAAGCACATGGACGATATCATTACAGGTCACTTCTCTAGCACTATGATGGCTGACTGGGCAAACGACGATGCGAACCTACTAGGCTGGCGTGCAGAAACGGGTGAAACTGCTTTCGAAAACTACCCAGAAACTGACGTAGAAATCTCTGAGCAAGAGTACTTCGATAACGGTATCCTGATGGTTGCTATGGTTCGTGCGGGTGTTGAGCTAGCATTCGAAGCAATGACGGCATCTGGCATCATTGATGAGTCTGCTTACTACGAGTCTCTACACGAGCTGCCACTTATCGCAAACACTATCGCACGCAAGCGTCTATATGAGATGAACGTAGTTATCTCTGATACGGCAGAATATGGTAACTACCTATTTGCTAATGTAGCAACGCCGCTACTGCGTGAAAAGTTCATGCCTTCTGTCAGTACAGACGTTATTGGCAAAGGTCTAGGTGAAACGTCTAACCAAGTGGATAACGCGACTCTTATCGCTGTGAATGAAACAATCCGCAACCACCCTGTAGAATACATCGGTGAAGAACTACGTGGTTATATGACAGATATGAAGCGCATCGCGGTTGGTGGCTAATTTTCTTTGCTGCAAAGCGGAGAAAATATTAAATGAACTCTGGCCAGACTGGAGTCGATAAATACAAAAACACAACATCTAATCAAAAGGCTTGGTCGCCGTTGACCAAGCCTTTTTGTTTTTAGCCGATTTATCTGCGCGCCGATAAGAAAAACGCTCCTTTGTGAGGAGCGCTTTGATACTTATTTTTCAGCAAGCTTTTCTTCAAGTTGTGCCAACTTCTGTTCCATTTCTGTTAGCTTTTGACGTGTACGTAGTAAAACTTGAGTTTGAACATCAAACTCTTCGCGACTTACAACATCTAGCTTGTTTAGCTGGCCTTGGATTACTTGACGAACTTTCTGATCGACATCAGAGCCCAACTCTTTTACAGGTTGAGGCATTGAGTCGTGAATCTGTTTAGCAATTTGCTCTAATTTCTTTGGGTCAAACATAGTGGCTAAAACTCCTTTTGATTTGTCCTCATTTTAAGTAAATGATACGTGAAAGTCGCCATTTAGATGGCAAAAAAGAGAGCGGCAATAAAAAAGGCCACCGAAGTGACCTTTTTGAATGCCTTAATAGCTTATCTGTTATCCGCTAATTCACGATGAGCTGCTTTCGCTTCATCAACTCGTGCCAATTTCTCCAAGTCTTTGTCTTCAACAAATACTGGCAGTGGTTTGTGTTTTTCTGCTAGGTAGCTGTAAATCACAGGTAGTACGAATAGTGTGAACAATGTACCAATTGCTAGACCAGCAACGATGACGATACCGATACTGAAACGTTGTGCGGCGCCTGCACCTGTTGCGTACATCAGCGGGATCAGACCTGCGATCATTGCTGCGGTTGTCATTAGGATAGGGCGAAGACGCACTTTCGCAGCCTCCATCACCGCATCAATACGAGACAGTTTATTATGTAACTGCTCTTCTTTGGCTACTTCACAGATCAAGATACCGTGCTTGGTGATCAGGCCGACCAGCGTGATCAAACCAACCTGCGAGTAGATGTTCATTGAGGCCGTACCCCATGCCAACGCGATCAAGGCACCACATATTGCTAGCGGTACAGATACCATGATGACAATAGGGTCGCGGAGTGATTCAAATTGAATCGCCAGAACGAGGAAGATGATCGCAAGTGCAAGACCAAAGGTTGCATACAAGGCACTACCTTCCGTTACAAACTGACGAGATTCGCCCATGTAATCGTGGTTATAGCCTGCAGGCAGTTTGGTTTGTGCGATGTCTTCAAACCAGTTAATTGCATCACCCATAGCAACGTTAGGCGATGGCACCGCACCTACCGTCGCGGAGTTTAGCTGGTTGAAGTGTGGCAAAGAGCGAGGCTCTGCAATCACATCAATCGTAATCAAGCTGCTTAGTGGGACGGCTTTACCATCAACAGAACGCACATAGTAGTTCTTCATCGACTCTGGGTTTAGACGCCATTTACGTTCAACTTGAGGAATCACTTCATATGAGCGGCCGTTAAGGTCGATACGGTTAACGTAACCATCAGCCATCATGGTGCTGAGAGTGATACCAATATCTTGCATGGTCACACCGTAGGCACCGGCTTTGTCTTTGTCGATCTTAATCTTCATAGTTGCTGAATCGTAGTTCAGGTCTAGATCGGAATAGACAAACATTGGACTACTTGCAACATCGGTCAGGATATCGCTAGCGATAGTAAACAAGCTTTCGAAGCTATTTGGTGTCGTAATTACAAACTGGACAGGTAGGCCTGAGCCCGCACCAGGCAGTTCTGGCATTTGGAACGCAGTGACAGACATACCTGGGACACTTGAAACTAGGCCTCCCACACGTTTTGTGATTTCAGATTGACTTGCTTCTCGTTCACTCCATGGCTTCAATGTTGCTAGACCAAACGCTTGGTTTGAGTTCGGCACACCGTTAAATACCTGAGCGTATTCTACTTCTGGCTGATCAGAGAGAATCTTATTCACGTCATCCATGGTGTTTTGGATGTAGTCCAAGTTCGCGTTTGATGGTGCGGTACCCATCAGAACAACTACACCTTTATCTTCGGACGGCGCCAGCTCACTAGGAATAAACTTAAATAGAATCGGTAAGCTCGCAAATACAATTATCGCAAATGCAATTACAACAGGACGGTGAGCCATGACTGCTGTAAGCATTTTCTCATAGCGATTAGTCATGCCATCAAGGATATGATGAACTTTTTGCTCAAACTTGCTCGGTTTTTCATTCGCCTTCAGCATCTTTGAACACATCATAGGTGATAGCGTTAAAGCGATGATACCGGACACAAATACCGAACCTGCTAGCGTTAAAGCGAACTCTTTGAACAACGAGCCTGTAATACCGCCCATCAACGCGATTGGTGCGTATACCGCACCTAGCGTTAATGTCATCGCAATAACTGGCACTGCAATTTCACGCGTACCAATGATTGCTGCACGGAATGGTGACTCGCCTTCTTTGATATGACGATCCACGTTTTCTAGTACCACGATCGCGTCATCCACCACCAGACCGATGGCAAGTACCATCGCCAGTAGTGTCATCAAGTTCCAAGAGAAGCCCATTGCCTGCATAACCATCGCTACACCAATCAAAGAGAGTGGAATAGTGACGATAGGAATGATGACCGCACGGAACGAACCTAGGAACAGTGTGATCACTACAAGTACGATAATTGCCGCTTCAAGAATCGTTTTCACTACTTCGTGAATTGACTCGTTGATCGCAATGGTAGAGTCGTACATCACGTTCATTTTGATGTTACTTGGTAAGTTGCGCTCAAGTTGAGGTAATAATTCAAGTACATCAGCAGCGATGTTGATTGGGTTGGCACTTGGCGCGGCGTTGATTGCAGCAACCACGGCTTCTTGGCCGTTTGCACTTGCACGGTAAACGTCGTGGCTCTTCTCAAGTGTTACCTTCGCGATATCACCTAAGCGAATAACGTCCCCTTCACCCGTTTTTACGACCAACGCTTCAAGTTCAGCAACGTTTGATACCTGAGTATCCGCGCTACCGTTATAAAGCACGAACTCACCCGTCGCTTGACCCGTCGCAGATTGGTAGTTGTTGGCGTTAAGAACGCTCATCACATCCGTTGCAGTCAACTTTAATGCGCCCATTTTGGCTGGATCTAGCCATACGCGCAGCGCGTATTTCATACCACCGTAAAGGTCAACTTTTGATACACCATTTACAGTGAATAGCTGTGGGTTGATTACACGCTCAAGGTAGTCGGTGATCTGGCTGGAAGACAACTCGTCACTGGTAAAACCAATATACAATACCGCGGTAGTAGAACCGGTCGACATCGTTACGGTCGGGTCTTCGGCTTCTTTTGGAAGCTGGGAACGTACCGAGTTAGTTTTCGCTAAGATGTCAGCCAATGCCGCATTTGGGTCAGTATTCAACTTCATGTTTACAGTAATGGTCGATTTACCCAGTACCGATTGCGAAGTCATGTAATCAATATTATCGGCTTGCGCTACCGCTTGCTCCAATGGCTGAGTAATAAAACCTTGGATCAAGTTGGCACTTGCACCGTAGTAACTGGTGGTCACGGTGACCACCGTATTCGTCATTTCAGGGTATTCACGAACCTGCATTTTGAACACCGCTTGCAAACCAAGCAATGCAATCAAAAAGCTGATCGATACCGCTAAAACTGGACGTTTTATAAAAACATCTGTAAAGCGCATGATGCCTCCAACTTAAAGCATTGGTGTTTCAGCAGGTGGGGTAGTTGCATCGCTTTCGACAATGCTTACTTTCGCATGGTTACTCAAACGGACTTGACCCGATGTCACTACCACATCACCTGGCTTCACGCCTTCTAGAATGTGTGCGATATCTTTAGAGCGTTCGCCAACTTTTACCACATGCTGCTTAACGCGTTTTTCGCCATCTTCTTCTGTTACGATGTAAACATTGTCGCCATACAGCGTAAATGTGATCGCGGTTTGAGGTAGAGTGACCTGATTTTCTAATTTAGGCAGAATGATGTTTGCACGCGCGAACATACCACTACGTAGTTTGCCGTCACTGTTAGGGATATCCGCTTGAACTTGAATCAAACCACTTTGTACGTTTACAGCTGGTTCAATCGCAGAAATAGACCCTTTGAAAGGTTGGTCTGGATAAGCGTCAACAAAGATATCCACTTCTTGATCGATATTGATACGTGAAATATCGGTTTGTGGCACGGTGAAGCGCAAGCGCATCACGCTGGTGTCTTCCAGGCGAACAATATCGGTACCCGCTTGTAGGTACTGACCTAGGTACACGTTACGAATACCTACTACACCATCAAATGGTGCTTTGATCTCGCGTCGGTCGATGGTCGCTTTCAAGCTTTCAATGTCCGCTTTTAAGGAGAAGTAGTTCGCTTCTGCTTCGTCATACGCTTCTTTAGAAATAGAGCCTTTTTTAAATAGCCCTTGGTAGCGTTTGTATTTCGCTTCTGCTGCTGGCAACTTGGCTTGCGAGCTCTTTAAATTCGCTTTCTCAACGTCAGAGTCAAGCAGTACTAATGGCTGACCTGCTTTGACTTGAGTGCCGGAATCAAATGCGATTTTGTCGATAACACCACTGGTTTCGTTTGCGACCGTCACACCTTGGTTTGGTTCGATAAAACCGATAGCCTCGATCACTGGTACCCAATCAACCGCTTGTACTTCCGTCACGGTTACTGGGAACTCAGGTTCAGGACGGTTTGCCATGTATTCAGCAATCTTTTGTTGCTTAAATAAGTTGAAACCTATCACGCTGCCGAACAATAGAACGGCGATAAGTAACATAAAGAAAGTCCACTTTTTCATTCTATTAAGAACTCCAAGTTAGTGTTTAATAATTGCATCCCAACTGGCTTCAATAGCAGCTTCTAATGCCGCCTTATCCAGTTGATAAAATCCCAAAGCGTGTTTCCTAGCAAGTGCAACACTTGCCTCAAAACTCAATCCAGAAAGCACTTCGTTATCGAGAGGCTTGAATACGCCCTCTTCTTTCCCCTGATTAAAAAGAAGATCTACTTGGGCAAACATTTGTCTTTCAAGTTCCCGAGCTTTGCTACTATTTGAACAGGGTAGAGATTCATATTGAACTCGATTGCTGAGCGCATTTAAATTCGAGCTCGCTAGATTCCAAATATTGAGCCACATGGTTCGATATCGCTGTTTTAAAGGCATCTCTTCACTCACGCCCAGTTGCACAGCCGTAGCGACGCGCTTTGCTACGTTAAGGCGTAACTCCTCCAAAAGATGTTCTTTATCTGAGAAATAACGATAAATCGTTCCTGCTGCGACACCTGCTTCATTGGCGAGCTTTTGCATGGAAAGCCCTTGAAAGCCCGATTCAGCAATGAGTTGCTCTGCAGCGACTAAGATTTGTTCTCGCTTATCTACAGCAGGGTTATCCTTCATAATCCTACCACCAGTGAATGAACGTTCATTCATTATAGCTCAAATACCCGCCTTTTATGCAACAGAATGTTGCGCTTGTTGGTATGAAAATTACAAGAAATCAGCGTAGCTTTCACGAGGCCACCCCTTTATCATAGGCGCCACATTTATCACCCGCAGAGAATTTCTATGAAGCTGAACCCTAGTCAAGATGAAGCCGTGAAATACGTGTCTGGTCCATGCCTAGTGCTAGCTGGTGCTGGCTCGGGCAAAACTCGTGTTATTACCAATAAAATCGCTTATCTGGTTCAGCAATGTGGCTACAAAGCGCGTAATATTGCAGCGGTGACGTTTACCAACAAAGCGGCGCGTGAGATGAAAGAACGTGTCGGCCAAACGTTGGGGAAAGCCGAGTCTAAAGGTTTGATGGTATCAACGTTCCACACCTTGGGATTAAACATCATCAAACGCGAATACAAGCATTTAGGGTTGAAAGCGGGCTTTTCACTGTTTGATGACCAAGACCAACTGGCGCTACTCAAGGAACTTACCGAAAAGCAGCTTGATGGTGATAAAGATCTGCTACGTCAGCTTCTGAGTTGTATTTCCAATTGGAAAAACGACATGTTGACGCCAGAGCAAGCCAAAGCGCGTGCGCAAGGTGAGCAGCAGCAATTGTTTGCGTTCTGCTTTGATATGTACCAAAAGCAAATGAAAGCCTATAACGCGCTCGATTTTGATGACCTAATTTTGATGCCCGTTTTACTCTTACGCAATCATGAAGACGTTCGTCAACGTTGGCAGAACCGCATCCGTTATCTACTGGTTGATGAGTACCAAGATACCAACACGAGTCAATATGAGTTGGTGAAATTAATCGTCGGTGAACGTGGGCGATTGACGGTCGTAGGAGATGATGACCAGTCCATTTATTCATGGCGTGGTGCGAAGCCTCAGAATCTAGTCTTGCTGGGTGAAGATTACCCGAATTTGCGATTGATTAAGTTGGAGCAAAACTACCGTTCAACGAGTCGAATCCTGCGTGCGGCCAACATTTTGATAGCTAACAACCCTCACGTCTATGAGAAGTCCTTGTTCTCTGAAATTCCTGACGGTGAAAAACTCAAAGTGTTGTTGGCTAAAAATGAAGAGCATGAAGCAGAGCGCGTAACGGGTGAACTAATTGCGCACAAGTTCCTAAACCGTACCGAATATAAAGATTATGCGATTCTATATCGTGGTAACCACCAATCACGTTTGATTGAAAAGTCTCTGATGCAAAACCGCGTACCGTATAAAATTTCTGGCGGCACCTCGTTTTTTGCGCGCGCAGAGATTAAAGACATCATGGCGTATTTGCGCGTTTTGGTTAATCCGGATGACGACAATGCATTTTTGCGCATTGTGAATACTCCACGACGTGAAATTGGCCCAGTAACGTTAGAGAAGTTAGGCAGTTATGCCAATATGCGAGGGAAGAGCCTGTTTGAGTCGAGCTTTGAAATTGGGCTCGAACAGCACCTAACGGGACGTGGCCTAGAAAACCTGCGTCGTTTCACCCAATGGCTAGTGGCGATTGCTGATCAAGCTGAGCGTGGTGATACCGTCGAAGCGGTTCGTTCGCTAGTTCGTGATATCCATTATGAAGATTGGCTATACGAAACTTCAGCAAGTCCGAAAGCCGCTGAAATGCGAATGAAGAACGTTTCTGACCTTTATTCATGGATAGTGGCGGACCTAGAGGGTGACAACTACGATCAAGAAGAGAAAACGTTAAAAGAAGTCGTTCAACGTTTGACCTTGCGTGACATGATGGAGCGCGGTGAAGAAGATGAAGACAGTGATGCAGTACAACTGATGACCTTGCACGCATCAAAAGGTCTTGAGTTCCCATATGTATACTTAATTGGGTCCGAAGAAGGTATTTTACCGCACCAAACCAGTATTGATGAAGACAACGTCGAAGAAGAGCGTCGTCTGATGTATGTTGGCATTACCCGTGCGCAGCGTGAACTGACTTTCACTATGTGCAAAGAGCGTCGACAGTTCGGCGAGTTGATCAAACCGACTCAAAGCCGCTTTTTGGATGAGCTGCCATTTGATGACGTTGAATGGGAAGTGAATAAAAAGCCAGTATCAGCAGAAGAGCGTATGGCGAAAGGTCAAGCACACATTGCTAATATTCGAGCAATGTTTAAGAAGTAAAGTAACCTTGTTCTCACTGACTAAAAACAAAAAGGCTTGCCAACTGGCAAGCCTTTTTCGTTGATGTCTTTACTTATAGACCTTCAATCATGTGGTCAATTGCTGCGATGATTTCATCGTCAGAACAGTCCATACAGGTTCCTTTGGCTGGCATCGCATTGAAGCCTTCTAATGCGTGCTTCACTAACGTATCTTTGCCTTGTGCAATACGTGGTGCCCAATCATCGGCATTACCTGTTTTAGGTGCGCCGTTTACACCAGATGCGTGACAAGCAATACAAAAAGTACCATAAACTGTGGCGCCATCACGTGGACCGGTTGGTTCTTCTTTTACTGGCTCAGAACCTGCTAGATAAACATCACCGACAGGTTGGATGCGTTCTGCGATCGCATCGTATTCAGTTTGGCTGATGTCAGAAGCTAAAGCTGCCGTAGAAAACGTTAAGGCAGCGAACAAAACGCTAATCATTTGTCGAGACATATCCATTAAACCCACTTCACATTCCCGAGGTAAGTGACTTACCTATTTA
>NZ_WXWT01000100.1:0-9835 GCF_009904725.1 Vibrio sp. V43_P6S15P86 | reverse complement strand
GTTTGATGGTTGGTGAGGCATGTTTGTCATACTCTTTGCCCCTTAAGTAATGTGCTGCTTGCATGACGGAAAGCCTGCCTTGCTGCACCATTTTATCTGTTGGTGCGAAGAGCACTTTGTTACGCAATAGTCCTCGGTAAACACCATGACTTAAGTACACAGAAACCAAACCGATCTCCTCAGCTTTGCCTGCGCTACGCAGTTCACTGATAGCGGCTTCAATCGCAACCGCGCTGCCAACGATATAATCTATATTTCCCATATCAATCACACGTTGAACCAGGTTACGCTGTAACTCTTTGTCGTTGTCTGCCCAAAACGAGTCAACGATGTTGATATCACTTCCTTGGATCGCTTCATAAAATCCGGCAGTCACGGGCTTCGTACCTCCACGAGTACGCGGCCCCAAAAGTAAGGCAATGTTTGTTTTTCCTGATCCCTTTGGATGACGAGCAGCCAGATATTTTCCCGCTTCGTATCCCATCCAGTGCCAGTCAACACCGACCGTACCTTTTAACAGCTCACTTTGCTCTTCATCCAGATCGAGTTGGTTCACAGTGGCAAAGACAGGAATGTTTCCGACCCAATTCTTAAGCGAATGTTCATAGGCCTGTGGGTCCACTGTCCCAAGGACAATCGCATCTGCTCCCCATTGGCTGCACAGTGCGAGTTGTTGCTCTTGACGCGTTTTGTTTGGGTAGCCACCCGCTTCAAGGACTCTCAGCTCGACGCCTTCTTTTTTCGCTTCGGACACCATTCCATAGTTTACTGATAACCAGTATGAATCCTTTAGGTGAGGGTAAATGGCACATACTTTTTCTGCTGCAACCACTGGTAAAGAAGCGACAAGGGCTAATGTGACTGCAGAATGTTTGAAAATTGTGCGAAATGCGTGTTGATTTTTAACCATGAAATGAAGTTCGTTGGCATAGATTAAGTAAACACTGCAAAATATAACGTAATATGTCGCTGAACACGAACATTAAGGTCATGAAAATATGTTGCTAGCTACCGCAAGCATCGGTCGTAAACTCTTGTTGTCTTTCATTGCGATGGCAATGCTGGTTATGTTATCGGCACTTATTGGTGTGTCTGGATTTTCTTTAGTTGCCAAGACGGAAAGAAATGTCGTGGATTCTGCAATTCCCGCCATGATTGAAGCGAGGCAAGTCTCTGAGTTGAGTACTCGCATCATTTCGTCTGTACAACTGTTATCAAACGCAAGAAACGAGCAGGAAAGAAAAGAGTCTGGGCGTGTGCTTTTCGAACAGCTCGAATCATTGCTTACTCATATCAAAGAGCTGGGGAGTGAGTCGTTTGATTCTCAATTGCTAGAAGATCTCGAGAATAACGTCCAGAACGTTATCGACAACTTGGCAGAACTTGGTGTTTCGGTTGAAAGAAAGCTGTGGCTGGCAAAAGAGATTGATACTCGTGTCGAAGAGATGCGCTTACTGAGTGAAGAGTTGGAACAGCTAACTCGCACGCAAGTTCAGAACACGAGCACCATTGCCGTTGCTAACGTCACACATATCTATGATTTATTAGAATCGAATAAAAAATCGCAAGTTTATCAGGCACTAGATGCGCTGGTGGAAGTGGATCTAGATCTGACAGAGCGATTGCATGAGCTGCACTTATTGGCTTTTAAAATGCTGAATCAAATTGAAGAAGCTCGCACATTAACCAATATTGAGCGAATCCAGCAGGTGCAAAGTGATTTTGAAAGTAATCTCAAAATCATGAAGCGCCGTGTTCTTGCCGTGGAAGATCCCACTCGCTCTAAACAAATGAGCCAACTATTAACGGAGCTCGGTAAGCGTCAAGTCGTGTTCACTATTTTGATGCAGCAGTATGAGAATAACGAACAATCTCAACAACTTATGCAAAAGACACTGGAATTGTTTTCGGAACTGAATGGCACCGTAAACAAATTGGTTGATGATTCAAACAAAACGACAACCGTCGCTGTGGATGAATTGACGAGCACGCTGAAATTCGCTCAGTGGTCTCTAACGGTGATTTCAATTGTTGGTTTGATTGTGTTAGTGCTGATTTTATGGCGTGTTGTATACCTTTCTGTGGTTAAGCGATTGGCAGAGTACTCTGCTGCGTTGCTTTCTGTGGCGCAGGGTAACTTAGCCGTCGAGCTGGAGGTAAAAGGCAAAGATGAGCTAGCGCATATGGGGCAAGCTATCATCACGGCTCGAAATACAGCCCAAGCGCTAAAAGTGGTCGCAGAGGGAGAAGCTCAAGCCAAGCGAGAGCTCGAAGAGCACAAAGAGCATTTGGAAGAGCTCGTTGAGCAACGCACTTCACAGTTAAAACAAGCGAACCGTCGTTTGAATGAAGAGGTTTTGAATCACGCGAAAGCTCGTAAGCAAGCAGAGCAAGCGAGTCGAGCTAAATCAGCATTCTTGGCGACCATGAGCCATGAGATCAGAACGCCGATGAATGGAGTGCTCGGAACAGCACGTCTGTTGATTGACTCAGGCCTCAACCCCATTCAAAAGCGTTATGCGGAAATCATCAACCGCAGTGGTAAAACGTTGCTCGCGATTCTGAATGATGTGCTGGACTACTCCAAGATTGAAGCAGGGCATTTAGAGATTCGCCACATGGGCTTCGATTTACACCAAATGGTGGAGGACACTTTCCAGTTAATGAACAGCCGAGCTCAAGAGAAGAAGCTGTTGTTTTCCTATCATATTGAAAGTGATGTAAGTCGCTATTGGAAAGGGGATGTCACCAGAATCAGTCAAGTGCTGAACAACCTCGTCGGAAACGCGATTAAATTTACTGACGAAGGTGAAATTGATATCTATGTTAGCCTCAACCCAGAGGATGAGTCGCAAGTCCTATTCGAAGTATCAGATACCGGGATAGGTATTGCCAAAAAAGATCAGAGAACGTTGTTTGATGCCTTCACGCAAGCCGAAGGTGGGATGAGTCAAACTGGAGGAACGGGGCTTGGCCTTGCCATCAGTAAACGAATCATTGAAGCGATGGGCGGCATTTTAGAAGTCGATTCTGAAGAAGGACATGGCAGTCGATTCTGGTTCTCCATTCCATTAGAGGAAAGTGAACCTGTTGAAACCGGTGCAGTGGCAACCGCGCGCTGCAAAGTGAAAGCGAAAGTCTTGTTGGTAGAAGACAATGAAGTAAACCGAGTGGTTGCGGAAGGCTTTTTAGAAAGCATGGGCCACCAGGTCGTGATGGCAGAAAACGGCTCACAAGCAGAGCAACTGATCAGCTCGCAGGATTTTGATATCGCTTTAGTCGACATCAACTTGCCAGACTGTGATGGAACCGAGTTAATCCAACGTTTAAAACAAATTGAATGTAACAAACCAGCCAATAAAGCCCTTGCTGCTACGCCTATGATCGCAGTGTCTGCGCACGTTTTTGCCGAAGAAGTTGAGCGCTATTTAGCTGCAGGTTTTGACGGGTATTTACCTAAACCATTGGCAAAAGAAGCTCTAGCGGCATTGATTCAGGATGCGCTGGATGGAAAACCGTTGTTGTTGCCACAAAATGCCGACTGTACCCCGTTTGATCAAACTTCGCCTCAAGAACAAGCGATACAATCAAAGGTTGTTCAAGTCCCTAAAACAGAGGAATCAGATGTGGTCATCATTAACCCGAGCGTGATTGAGTCCGATATGAAAATCTTGGGCAGAGAGAAGATGTTGCACATCATCAATCTGTTTAGAACGACCAGTGCCGATGTACTAAGCAAGCTGCAAGCGTCTGCTGGTGGTAATGACAGTAAAGAAGTGAAGAACCTTACTCACAAACTAAAAGGCAGCGCAGGAAGTTTAGGACTAACTGCGTTAATGAACGCTTGCCAAGCAATTGAAGCCGCGCCTCAACCTCTAGATACCTATAATGCGATTAAAGATGATTTAGTTTCTCAAGTGTCGGCATCAATTCAAGCTCTGGATGAGTTAATGGAGAAGTAATCCATCGAGCATTGAAAATAAAAAAACCTCCGGCTTTCCGGAGGTTTTTTCTATTCGGTCATGTCATCTTCCCACTCGAATCGAGTGTCTAGGGCATAAGGGTCATCATCAAAAGGATGTTCCACTTTGCCACGCAAGTATTCGAGTTGATGCTCAAGCATATTGACCGTTTCGTAGTCTCCCTCAGAACAAGCAACGTAAATCTGTTGTTCAAGAGCGGCAATGTTATCTCGGATACCCATGAGAACCCCCTTAAATCATCATCGATTCTCAAAACGATTATAGTCAAGTAATCCAAATTCGATCGGTTGTTTTGTACGGTACCAATTGTGTAAACGATCGCTAAATGACCAGAATTTTTCTGAGCTTCTACGAATCGCAAAATTATCCAATAACTTAACGTAATCGGATTCGTTTTGGATGGCACTAAATTGATCGACAAAATCTTTTACTTGGTTTTCGTTGATCGAGAAAAATGCCGCAGGGTAGCTTCCCACAACGCCGCGTACAATGGTCATGTCATCGTTAGCAAAGTCGCGGTTGCTTTCTTCATCAAACAAGCTAGAAATATTCGTGTGTGCATTATTGTGAAGTAGGGTGAATAACTCATCTTTTCCAGACTGGCTTCTCACCATAAGCATGGTGATTTGCGGAACGGTTTTCAGGCCTTCTCCACGAGCTTGGCCAATACGTTGGAGCTGTTTTTCACTTTGAGCAGAAAGCTCAGTATCTTTAACCTCGTAGCGCGGAAGAAGAACATCTGAAACTCGTTCTCTAAGCAACTCGACTAGCTCTGTTTTTGGATCGTCAGTTTTGTACTCGACGCTGGTTGGTTGGTTAAATGGCTTCACGTTGCGTTGTAAAAAGTCACTTAACTGTGGACTTTGATCTTTATACCAGCTTGATTGCAGTTCATGGCGCATATCGGCGGGTAACAGCGAGATAAAGTTACTTTCGCCTTCTAGACGCAAGAAATCCATAAACATTCGTGTCATGAGCTGGTGGCCGAAGTTACCGTAAACGTCAAACCCAGCAACAAGCAAATAGTGGATACGCTCTAGTAGCGCGTAGTCAAGAATCCACACTGTTTTAGGCTGCTCACCAACTAACCCTTGAACAACAGAAGCACTATCAAAATGGCGGAATATCGTTAATGCCGCATTATGGTTGGTGCCATTACCATCCCAAATTACATCGGTGGATAGGTTTTCACCTTGTTTAAACCAGTTATTAGTGAACTCAGATTTAGCCTCTAGGTAGCGAGCTTGCTGGCGCGCGTACTTGACCCAGTTGGTAACAGGTAGCGTGTTACTTTCTTGTTCTGCCGGTAGTTTTAGGTTATCAGCCTGAGATCGGTAAAACTCATTTACTTCTGGGATGTCTGCTTTATCTGGATCAAGGAAAAACACCCAAAAGCGATCATTGATAACATTCAATGCCAGTTGGCCACGACAAACTGGGCCTTTGATGTATGCCATTATTGTATTTTGCGCATTATCTAGCATGAACTTAAAGCGCGATTTCACTGGAAGGTCGATGAATGATGTCATCGGGTTTGCAGCAACTTCTGGTTCATAACTCGGTAGCTGGCTAACCGTGTAATCAGCATTAATAAACCAAGTTTTCCAGTTCTCGATGCGTTGCTTGTTTAACGCGAATGGCATGTGAGTTTTATCTACTATGGTCCCTTGCTCTGGAATAATTCGATAAAACACGCGTTCAACCCCTGGATCATCGTACGGGCGACGCGTTGAAATACGTTTGACGGGCTGTCCTGGTGGTGTAGCAGAGCGGACGAGCGTGAAGAATCGGGGATCTTCATCGAGTTCCGAAAAGTAGAGATGAGATAAAAACAAATGCTCATATATATACCTAGCCATCAGCTGATTTTTCAAATCAGAGTGGTTAAGTAATGTTTCGTACTTATCTATTTGCGCTTGCTCATTCTTACTAACAGGTCGGTGAACGTTCATTATTGCGCCGTTTTCCAACCAAGTCATGAGTGTGTGGTATTCACTATTTGATAGATTTGGCATACCAAAAGGCATGCCCCAGGTTGGGTTATCCTTTTCGTATTGCTCGTATTCTTCAATCGTTGGACAGGTTTGCTCTCGGTCTATCGAAAAGTCAAAGCCTTCTAACTGGACTTGGTCAGGCAATGGGTGGCGCTCTTTTTGCTGTAGCAAACGTGCGATAAGGCCTGCATCAATGTTGGCTGCCATGCTTTGATCACGTTCGTTGAGAACCGGATGAAAACCCGCATCGCGCCACTCTTGGGTTGTTTCTGCATCTTCGAATAAGCGTGTTGGTGCTGCGGCTGTGAGTCTTGTTCCTTCATATACCAGTGCTTTACTCGCACCACGGTCAATGCCCTCAACAGAAGAGAGCTTAAGCTGACATGGTGCATCGTAGCACGCGTGGCAGACGACACAGCGGTTATCCATAATGGGTTTAACTTCGCTTTGGAAGAAGTTTGCTTGAGGGGTTTCCACGTCAACTGTGCGTTCACGCACTAGCTGTGGTCCAAACAGTTGGTCATAGTTAAGACCAGCATAGGTTGCACAGCCGGCAAACAAAGTAGCAATGCAAAGTGTAAAAATTAAGCGCAAATTCATTGAGTTATTTTACGTGATTAGAATTTGCATTAATTAAAGCAAAATAAGCGGTCAATTACCAAAAGTTGGGTCAATTAGCGTTAATTTTTCTGTTGATTGTCTGAGCGCTTGAAAATGTAACCCTGGCGGTGGATTGTCTGAATTCTGTCTGTCGGAACGCCTTCGTGAACTAGACGCTTTCTCATTCTGCTCATGTGCATATCGAGTGCTCGATCATGTTCAGTAAATTCACGTTTTAGTACTGTTTCGTAAAGAAAAGGCTTACTAAGTACTTGATCTTGATGGTGAGTGAGAGTTTGCAGCAGCTTAAATTGAATGCTTGTTAACTGAACAGATTTCTTGTTTGGTAAGTAATTGAGTACCACAGAGTGAGTGCGCTTATCTAGTAATAGCTCCTCATCATTATGGTGAACGCCGTTGTGTTGGCATTGGGAAGTTTTTCCATTTGAAACCTTGGAGTCAAGCACACGGGCACCTTAATTATTAATGGTAGTAAAACGTATTATCATTAATATTTATATAAAAGCAATCAGGTACTTTATGGGCACTGTGATATGCGTAGACAATCTTAATATTTGAGATTAACAGTAGTGATGAATGGTGCGATGGCGCTCTGAACTAAAGTGCAATTGGAGTGCGTATTAGCTACAAATAACGGTGTAATGTTAGGCAAAGATAGAAAGAATTCTCATTTATTAAATTCGCTTATCCGCTATTTGTGAACTATACATTCTGTTGCAGGAAGCACTTTTCTAATACACACAGAGGTTTATATGACAGCGAAATATGGCGTTAAACGCCGATTAGCGATTCTTGCCGCCGCTTTAATCGGTGCGACAAGTAGCAGTATCGCGGCAGAGAAACCTAACATTCTCGTCATTTGGGGTGATGATATTGGCCAGTCCAATCTCAGTGCTTACACCTTCGGCTTGATGGGATACAAAACACCAAACATAGACAGCATCGCGAAAGAGGGCATGATGTTCACGGATTATTACGGTGAACAATCTTGTACTGCGGGCCGTTCTACTTTTATCACCGGCCAGACCGTCCTTAGAACGGGTTTAAGTAAAGTAGGGCTTCCTGGCGCAGATCTTGGCTTGAAGGAAGAAGATGCCACCATTGCCGAAATGTTGAAGCCGATGGGCTATATGACGGGTCAATTTGGTAAAAATCATTTAGGCGACAAAGATGAACACTTGCCTACTAACCACGGCTTCGATGAATTTTTTGGCAACCTTTATCACTTGAACGCCGAGGAAGAACCAGAAAACGTCGATTACCCTAAAGATCCAGAATTTCGTAAAAAATTTGGTCCACGAGGTGTTATTCGCTCGTACGCTGACGGCAAAATTGAGGACACTGGGCCTCTGACTCGCAAGCGTATGGAAACCGTGGATGAAGAGACGTTGGATGCGGCGCTCGATTTTATGGATCGTGCCGTCAAAGCTGAAAAACCTTTCTTTGTCTGGTGGAACGCAACGCGTATGCATTTCCGCACCCACGTGAAAGAAGAAAATTCGGGAAAAACAGGCATCAGTGAGTATGCTGATGGCATGGTCGAGCATGATAATCATGTCGGCCAACTACTGAAAAAAGTGGACGATTTGGGCATAAAAGACAACACGATAGTCTTTTATTCAACCGATAATGGTCCACACATGAACTCATGGCCAGATGCAGGTACAACGCCATTTCGTGGAGAGAAAAATACCAACTGGGAAGGTGCATATCGAGTCCCTGCGATGGTACGTTGGCCGGGTAAAATTAAAGCTGGCTCTGTCTCGAATGATATCATGCACCATATGGACTGGATGCCAACTTTCGTTGCTGCCGCGGGTGATGACAGTATCAAAGAGAAATTACTCAAAGGCTATAGTGCGAATGGTAAGAAATTCAAAGTGCATCTCGATGGTTACAACTTCCTACCATATTTAACTGGTAAAGAGGATAAGGCTCCACGTGAAGAGATTTTTTACTTCTCGGATGATGGAGACTTAACTGCACTTCGTTATAACAAGTGGAAGCTAGTCTTTATGGAGCAACGAGCAAAAGGTACGCTGCGCATTTGGGCGGAACCATTCACCACACTTCGTGTTCCTAAGATCTTCAACTTACGTATGGACCCTTACGAAGTGGCTGATATCACTTCCAACACCTACTATGATTGGATGCTAGACCGTGCTTATATGCTGGTTCCTGCCCAAGCTTACGTAGGACGATTCCTCGAAACGTTTAAAGAGTTCCCACCAAGGCAAAAAGCGGCAAGCTTCTCGCTCGATCAGGTGATGGAGAAATTAAAAGAGAACCCAAATAAGTAGGCGAGTGCTACGTAAGCAATACGATGCAACCATATAGAAAAGAGGCTCATATGAGCCTCTTTTTTCCGTCTAATAAAAGCTTTCAGAGCAACGAATGGCAAAGAAAATGCGAATCAACAAGGCCTACAAGGAAACTGGCTCGTAGTGCGCAGCCGTTAAGTTCGCTTTAATTTTTTCACGTAGCGCAATATGAGCAGGGTTGTTGATCTCTCGCTTGTGGTAAACAAACTTGTAAGGGATAGCGCATATAGAAATGGGGCAGGGCAAAATTTGAAGTTTGAGCGCTTTGCTCCACTTGTTTGCAAAAGATTGAGAAACGATCCCTAAACTGTCTCTTTGGGCGACATACAGCGCCATGCCTGCTAGCGAAGATGTGATCAAGTCGACCTTTCTTTCTTGAATTGTTTCCTTTGCTAGTTGCTCGAACCCCGACATGTTGTTCCATTTTCCTGAAAACAAACAGTGAGTTTCTTCATAAAATTGCTCTTTTGTGAGCGTGCCGTGTACACGGGGATGGTTCTCACGACAGATAACCACGGCTTCTTCCTCATAGGCATCTTCAATAATAAACGCTGCATCTTTTGTGATCACCGTATCGATTACTAGATCGACTTTTTGTTGTCTTAACAGCTCAAATAATAGGAATTTTTCGGGTGGTGATTCATAAAAAATAGTGTTCTTTATCGGGTCCATAATGTGCAACAAAATTTCCGAACAACACACTTCAAAATGATTTCTATCAGATATCGCATTGTCAATAATACTAACCGCTTGCTGGAATTGCGGCAGTAATTGATAAGCGGTGGAGGTTAGTGCGATACCTCGCCCTTTTTTAACGAATAATTGCTTATCGACGACTTGCTCTAAACGCTTTATTGCAGCGCTCACAGCAGGTTGTGTAAGCCCTAATTGTTCCGCGGCTTTTGTATAAGATT
Source organism: Vibrio sp. V43_P6S15P86 (assembly GCF_009904725.1). Classification (NCBI taxonomy): domain Bacteria; kingdom Pseudomonadati; phylum Pseudomonadota; class Gammaproteobacteria; order Vibrionales; family Vibrionaceae; genus Vibrio; species Vibrio sp. V43_P6S15P86. Next base: position 2 of record NZ_WXWT01000100.1, on the reverse strand, counting down.
GA
>NZ_WXWT01000242.1:0-9899 GCF_009904725.1 Vibrio sp. V43_P6S15P86 | reverse complement strand
ATGTATAATCGCCCACCGCTTTACTCTGAATGAGTTAAGTTAGTTTAATCGTAATTTTTTACATTGTTGGTAAGAGTGCTTTTCTCTGTAGAAAACGCTCGATTTGGGTTCCCTCGCCCCCAAACCAAACTAAAAAGGTATCGCATGAGTAACTTTACCCCTGCGCAGCAGCGCAACGCCCTTATCTATCTGGTTTTATTTCATCTAGTCATTATTGCATCCAGCAATTACCTAGTTCAGCTACCGTTTACTATCTTTGGCTTACATACCACCTGGGGTGCATTCACCTTCCCATTTATTTTCCTTGCGACGGATTTAACCGTACGTATTTTCGGGGCTCAGTTGGCGCGTAAGATCATTTTCTTAGTAATGTTGCCTGCTTTGGCTGTCTCTTACTTCTTATCGGTGGTGTTCTTCGAGGGGCAGTTCCAAGGTTTTGGTCACTTAGGGGAATTTAACTTATTCGTTGCTCGTATCGCGATTGCTAGCTTCATGGCGTATCTACTTGGTCAGATTATGGATGTGCACGTGTTCAACCGCCTACGCCAAATGAAACAGTGGTGGGTGGCCCCAACGTGTTCAACGCTTTTTGGTAATGCACTGGATACCATCGCCTTCTTCGCGATTGCGTTCTACCAAAGTCCAGATCCATTTATGGCGGAGCATTGGACGGAAATCGCGCTGGTGGACTACGGCTTTAAGTTAGTGATTAGTCTTGGTCTGTTTGTGCCTATGTACGGCGTACTACTGAATTACTTAATTAAGAAGCTAACGGCAGTGAACCCTAACTTTAAAGTTACGACGACGGCATAGTTTTCATCAGTTAATAGCAACAAAGCCGCTTTTGATAGCGGCTTTGTTGTTTCTAAAGCAAATGTACAGCGAAATGAGCATTTAGATCATCGGTGTCTCAAAACTCTATGAGTTGTACATAGGATAATAACGGGTATTAAAAAAGGCTCCAGAAGGAGCCTTTGTCATGGGATAACAACCATTAATCAGAGGTAATCGTTAATGGCCAACCGATATCAGTTTGACGGTTGGATTCGATTTCTAGCTCAGCGGCGGTCAACGGGTTGGCCGCTAGCCACTGTGCATCAATATTTAATGTTAGGTTGTCACCTTCAGCCGTTAATACGACGTTTGGCTCTAAGTTTTGGTTGCGACGGTGAGTTAACAACACCGCTAAGCGCAACAACCGCAGTACGCGCTTGGCACTTGAGCCTGATAACGCGTGTTGCTCAGGCAGTGAGGTGAGTTGTTCTCGATAACGACGGGCAATCTCACCAAGAAAGAACTTCTGCGCGCGAGTGTAGCCAGGTAAATCCAAATTCTGGAGTAGGTAAGCACTGTGCTCACCGCCTTTTTTGAAATCGATCGTTAAGCCGATTTCATGCAGCTTTGCGGCGGTTTCAAGCAATATCTTGCCTTGAGGTTCCGTAATCCACTCATCGCCGCCGGCTTGCTCCAACAGTTTGCTTGCCAGTGTCGCAACTTGTTCACCGTATTGGTGATCGAGCTGATAACGACTTTGTACGCTGGCAATTGTGCGAGCACGGATGTCTTCTTGACGTAGCTCTTCAACCATCTCGTAGACTAAGCCTTCACGTAGTGCGCCGCCCGCTAGTGTCATCGCGTCGATTTCCAGTAATTCAAAAACGGCAATCAAAATAGATAGGCCGCTAGGGAATACTAACGCACGCTCAAGCGTTAAGCCTTCAATGTCGAGCTCTTCTAAATGATCGGCTAACATGGCTTGCTTCTGCAGGCGTTTCAATTTGGAGTGAGTGATTACTTCGTCCATACCTTGCGCTAGCATTATTTCTTGCAATGCCTGAACGGTGCCTGATGCGCCAACGCACACATTCCAACCGATTTCTGTATAGCGCTCTAGAATTGGCTGGATAGTCTGCTTCGCGCCTTCAATTGCTGCGTCAAAGTTACGCGCATTCAACTGGCGATCTTTAAAGAAGTTTTCCAGCCAAGTCACACAACCCATTTTTAAACTGGTCAGTGCTTTGGCTTCGAAACCTTCACCGATGATGAGCTCGGTACTTGCGCCACCAATATCGACCACAAGGCGGCGACCGCTGCCTCCAGAAGTGTGTGCGACACCTTTATAGATAGTGGCCGCTTCTTCTTCACCGGAGATAACGTCGATTGGTTGACCAAGAATCTGGTTCGCTTTCTCCAGAAACACATCTACATTCGTGGCGGTACGTAAAGTGGCTGTGCCTACAATACGAATGTTTTGTTTAGGAATATCCTGCAAGCGTTCCGCAAATAGACTTAAGCAGTCCCATCCTCGCTGCATAGCTTCCATACTAAGAGAATTATGTTCATCTAGGCCCGCTGCTAGACGAACCTTGCGCTTAATTTTAGCCATTGTTTGAACGCTGCCATCGATATGACGCACAACGAGCATGTGAAAACTGTTCGACCCGAGGTCGATGGCGGCGTATAGCGGCGATGATCCTGCTTGACTCATAAACGAACTCAGTTTCCTTTTACGATTGTTTTGGTGCCGATTGACGCGGTTGGCGCGGACGACGTCCTTGCGGCTTGCGGTTACCTGAACGAGTACCACCAGTATTCGTACGACGCTGTTGGTTGCGTGGCGCACGCATACGAATTGGCGCTGGCAGATCTTGGATCAGCGCTGACGAATCGTATTCTGAAACTGGGATAGTGTGCTCAATGTATTCTTCGATTGCAGGCAGGTTAATTGCGTATTCTTCACAAGCAAAACTGATCGAGTGGCCGCTTGCACCAGCACGACCGGTACGGCCAATACGGTGAACGTAATCTTCACAGTCGTCAGGAAGGTCATAGTTGAAAACATGCGTCACTTGAGGAATGTGCAGACCACGCGCAGCAACGTCAGTTGCAACAAGAATGTCGACATCACCTTTGGTGAATTGCTCAAGAATCTTTTCACGTTTCTTCTGCGGTACATCACCAGTAAGAAGACCGACACGGTGTCCATCGGCGGCCAAGTGACCCCAAACCGATTCACACTTGTGTTTCGTGTTCGCAAAAATGATGGCGCGATCTGGCCATTCTTCTTCAATCAAAGTTTGAAGGAGGGCCATTTTATCTTCGTTAGAAGGGTAGAAAAGTTCTTCCTGAATGCGGTGACCAGTTTTCTGTTCTGGCTCTACCACAACATGCTCAGGGGTGTTCATGTGTTCGAATGCCAGTTCTTGAACGCGGTAAGAAAGCGTCGCTGAGAACAGCATGTTCAAACGCTCTTTTGGTTCTGGCATACGACGGAACAAGAAGCGAATGTCTTTAATAAAGCCAAGATCGAACATGCGGTCGGCTTCGTCCAGAACAACAGCTTGAATGTTGTTGAGGTTAAATACGCGCTGTTTGTAGAAATCGATGATACGGCCTGTTGTTCCGATCAGAATATCTACGCCGTCTTGCAGTTTCGCAAGTTGCTTGTCGTAGCTTTCACCACCGTAAGCTAGAGCGGTTTTTAGACCTGTGCTTTCAGTTAATGATTCTGCATCATTGTAAATCTGAATAGCGAGCTCACGTGTTGGCGCCATAATAATTGCGCGTGGCTGTGTAGGCTTACGACCTTCATGTTCCGGAGTCGTCAGAAGGTGGTTGAACGTAGCAGTAAGAAACGCGAGCGTTTTACCAGTACCCGTTTGGGCCTGGCCTGCGATGTCTTGGCCGGTGAGCAGGACCGGCAACGCCAAGGCTTGGATAGGGGTACAAAATTCGAACCCTTTTTTGTCCAATCCTTCAATAACTTGGGGCTTTAAGCCCAAATCGGCGAACTTTTGCTCTGTGATATGCGTCTTTTTCATGGCTATAGAATATCAGCTAAAGCTTGCAATACGAAAGTAAATACATTCCAATAGGGCATCTAATTACTGGTTATCATCCAACCAGTTTCGAAAAACACATTGGAGTGGAAGATGAGTGATAAGATTTTGCAGCTAACTGATGACGGTTTTGAAAACGATGTAATCAACGCTGCAGGCCCGGTTCTAGTGGATTTCTGGGCAGAATGGTGTGGTCCTTGTAAAATGATCGCTCCTATTCTGGACGAAATCGCAGACGAGTACGAAGGCAAACTCACTATCGGTAAACTAAACATCGACCATAACGCAGGTACACCACCTAAGTTTGGTATTCGCGGCATTCCAACGCTACTGCTATTCAAAGACGGCAACGTAGCGGCAACGAAAGTTGGTGCTCTGTCTAAAACTCAACTAAAAGAGTTTTTGGACGCAAACTTATAATCACCAAGTGATTACAGATAAAACCGTGCAAAGTAACAACGCACGGTTTTGTTTTTCTAACTCTGGACTAGAATACTAATTAGTGCTAACTTATCGCGCGTTAATTGAACAAATTTCTCTTCTTGGTCGATCCTGAGACCAAATCCATCTTAACTAGAAAACAGATCTTATTTTGACTAAACAAGAATCCACCACCATGAACCTTACCGAACTGAAGAACAGACCTGTGTCTGACCTTGTAAAACTGGGCGAAAGCTTAGGATTAGAGAACCTAGCTCGCTTAAGAAAACAAGACATCATCTTCGCGATTTTAAAAGCGCACGCTAAAGGCGGCGAAGACATCTTTGGCGATGGGGTTCTGGAAATTCTGCAAGACGGCTTTGGTTTCCTACGCAGTGCAGATAGTTCATACCTTGCGGGTCCGGACGATATCTACGTATCACCAAGTCAGATTCGTCGCTTTAACCTACGTACTGGTGACTCTATCGCTGGTAAAATTCGTCCACCAAAAGACGGTGAACGCTACTTTGCCCTTCTAAAAGTCAATACCGTTAACGACGACAAACCAGACAACGCTCGTAACAAGATCCTATTTGAAAACCTTACCCCTCTGCATGCAAATGAGCGCATGGTTATGGAGCGTGGTAACGGTTCTACAGAAGACATCACAGCACGTGTTTTAGATTTGGCATCGCCTATCGGTAAAGGTCAACGTGGTCTGATTGTTGCTCCGCCAAAAGCGGGTAAGACAATGCTTCTGCAAAATATTGCTCAAAGCATCGCATACAACCACCCAGAGTGTGAGTTGATGGTACTTCTTATCGACGAACGTCCAGAAGAAGTAACAGAGATGCAGCGTCTAGTTAAAGGTGAAGTAGTCGCGTCGACTTTCGATGAGCCAGCATCTCGTCACGTACAAGTAGCGGAAATGGTAATCGAGAAAGCGAAACGTCTTGTTGAACACAAGAAAGACGTGGTTATCCTGCTTGACTCTATCACTCGTCTCGCTCGTGCTTACAACACCGTAGTACCTTCATCAGGTAAAGTACTGACAGGTGGTGTGGATGCAAACGCACTACACCGTCCTAAGCGTTTCTTTGGTGCAGCACGTAATGTTGAAGAGGGCGGTAGCCTAACGATCATCGCAACGGCACTAGTAGATACTGGTTCTAAGATGGATGAAGTTATCTACGAAGAGTTCAAGGGTACAGGTAACATGGAACTGCACTTGAACCGTAAGATTGCTGAGAAGCGTGTATTCCCTGCGATTGACTTCAACCGTTCAGGTACACGTCGTGAAGAGCTACTGACGAAGACTGATGAACTACAGAAAATGTGGATTCTGCGTAAGATCGTTCACCCAATGGGCGAAATCGACGCAATGGAATTCCTCATTGATAAGCTAGCGATGACGAAGACCAACGATGAGTTCTTCGATGCGATGCGTCGTCAATAGTCTCAAATAGTCATTCTGCGAAAAGCCACCGTATATCGGTGGCTTTTTTATTGCTTTCTCCCGATAGAAGTATCAGAATGAAGGAAATGTTATCGGGAGGTTAACATGCAACAAGGAATGTTGTCGTCATTACTCCTGAGCTTGTCACTTATCACACTACCCGCGACGTTATCTGCCAAGGAAATGCAGGAGTCTGTAGTAGAACAGTGGCTTCAGGATACTCAAATACAGGCTAAAGTCTCTGAACTGCTTGATTACGTTGTCAGGGATGAGGTCGACTCGCTTAAATTTGCCCTTGATCGACTAGCTTTACCTCAACAAGAGGTCGTGCGTTTTCGGTTATTGGAAAAGCTTGAGAAGCAAGATGTCATTCTCACGCCTAGAATGGCTCTGTTTGTTGAGTCTCAGATCCGTATGACTCCTACTTATCAGGTTCTAGAGCGAGGGGACGGGTATGAGTTTAGTGTACCTGCCTTTAACTTTCCTGCCATTGCGAGCCGCTTGATTAAGCGTTGGAAGCAAGACCAAAGTACCTTGGACTTTGTACTACAAGCTGAGCGAAAAGAGCTCGACTTAAAGCAATGGCTTACAGGGCAATCTCAACAAGCTCAGGCGCGTGAAGCACTTTTGATTCGAGAGTTGGACAGCTTATCACCGCATGCGCTTGCCGCATTAACCACTCAGTTAACCAAAGCGAATGTGACCAGTTGGCTACCATCGACAGCCGTGATCGTGAGATTAGCGCAAGTCAGTCAAGATGAGGAAGTGTACAACTTACTCTGGCGGATGAGAGCGGATTACAACAGCAAGTCCGAACTCGAGCGTTTAGCTACGGTTGGGGACGTTTTTTCAATTCAGCAATTGATGAACTCCACCGTTAATCCGTCACTCAAACCAGAAGCTATTAGTCTACTTACAAAATCCAACCCTTTATCTCCGCAAGTGAAACAGTTTCTAGTGAGCAAAATGGCACTATCGGAAGAAGCTACCATGGTCGCTCGAGAGCTGGCGCAGCAAGGGCATCAAACCTGGTTGGAAGAGTTAGTCTCTAACAACCATCAAGTAAAGACTCGGCAGATAGAGCAAGTATTAAAGTAATCTGGCTCACATACCCACACAAAATAGGAGGATCTTAGCGTCCTCCTATTTGTTATACTGCGGACAGTTTAATCAGCCAGCATGAAGGCCTATGAGTTTTAAGGATTTACGCGAATTTATCGACCACCTAGAACAGAAAGGTCGACTTAAACGCATCACTCACCCTGTCGATCCCGCTTACGAAATGACAGAAATCAGTGACCGCACCTTGCGTGCTGGTGGCCCTGCTTTGTTATTCGAGAATCCGATCGGCTACAACGTCCCCGTTCTGACTAACTTATTTGGTACGCCAGAGCGTGTCGCGATTGGTATGGGACGTGAAGACGTTAAAGAATTAAGAGAAGTCGGTAAGCTGCTGGCTTATTTAAAAGAACCTGAGCCACCAAAAGGCTTCAAAGACGCATTGGAAAAATTGCCAGTGTTCAAACAAGTATTGAACATGCCAGCCAAGCGCTTAAGAAAAGCATCGTGCCAAGAGATTGTGTGGCAAGGTGATGAAGTCGACTTGGACAAAATCCCGGTAATGAGTTGCTGGGCGGAAGACGTTGCACCACTGCTTACGTGGGGCTTAACCGTGACCAAAGGTCCAAACAAGAAACGTCAGAACCTAGGCATTTATCGTCAGCAGAAAATTGCCAAGAACAAAATCATCATGCGTTGGTTAGCTCACCGTGGTGGTGCGCTTGACCTGCGCGATTGGATGGAAACCAATCCAGGTAAACCTTTCCCAGTTTCGGTCGCGTTTGGTGCAGACCCAGCAACCATTCTTGGCGCAGTAACACCAGTGCCAGATACGCTATCGGAATACGCATTTGCAGGTTTGCTGCGTGGCAGCAAAACTGAAGTCGTGAAGTCAGTCAGCAATGATTTAGAAGTGCCAGCAAGCGCGGAAATCGTCATGGAGGGCTTTATCGACCCGAACGAGTTTGCTGATGAAGGTCCTTATGGCGATCACACTGGCTACTACAACGAAAAAGAAAAGCACCACGTGTTTACCATTACGCACATTACCATGCGTAAAGACCCAATCTACCACAGTACCTACACAGGCCGTCCGCCAGATGAACCAGCTGTATTGGGTGTGGCATTAAACGAAGTCTTTGTGCCGATTCTGCAAAAGCAGTTTCCAGAGATCGAAGACTTCTATCTACCGCCAGAAGGTTGTTCGTACCGAATGGCAGTCGTCACCATGAAGAAGCAGTACCCAGGACATGCCAAGCGCGTAATGATGGGTGTGTGGTCTTTCTTACGTCAATTCATGTACACCAAGTTTGTTATTGTGTGCGATGAATCGGTAAACGCGCGAGATTGGAATGATGTCGTTAAAGCCATGTCAGAGCATATGGACCCTGTACGTGATACCTTGATGATAGATAACACGCCAATCGACTCGCTCGACTTTGCTTCACCAGTGGTTGGGCTTGGCTCCAAAATGGGCTTGGATGCGACCATTAAATGGGATGCTGAGCTGGCGACGCGAACCGAGGTCACTGAGCGAGACAGCAAAGCGATTACCGAAGCAGAGCTGAATGAGTTGAAACAGCAACGCCCTGAGATTGTTGACGTCTATCTTCCAGTTACAGCAAACAACCAATTTGCTGTCGTAACTATGAAGAAAGACCAAGCTGGTCAATCCCAAGAATTGATGGAATATCTATGGGGCTTCTTTGCTCAGTACGCGGATAACAAATTCATCATTTTGTGCGACGATGACGTTAATGCACGAGATTGGAATGACATCATTTGGGCGGTGACAACTCGAATGGACCCAGATAGAGACACGATTCAAGTGCTTAGTAAGACTGAGAGTTCATCCAAATTAGGACTGGATGCGACCAACAAGTTCGAATCTGAAGTCACGCGCGAGTGGGGTACGCCTATCAAAAAAGATCCTAAACTTGTGGCTAAAGTCGATGAGATTTGGGACCAGTTAGGTATTCTATGAGTCATCAAGTCCACCTTCTACCAATGGACGTTACGTTTCCAGTAAAAGAAGGGGAGACGGTGCTGGAAGCTGCGCTCAACAACAATATTTGCTTCCCACACCGTTGCCAAGTTGGCGCTTGCGCCATGTGCATGTGTAAAAAGCTAACGGGCGAGGTGAGCTATCACCTCGAACCTATGCTAACCGAAAAAGAGCAACAGCAAGGTTGGATATTCCCTTGCCAAGCCTATACAGAAAGTAATTTAGTGCTTACTTTTGACGAGTAAGCGAGAGGAACACCATGACCATCCAATGTAAAGTAAAGTCTATTCAGCCGTTAGCTTGTAATACTTACCAAATCCTTCTTCATCCAGAATCACCAGTGCCTTTTAAAGCGGGTCAGTACCTAATGGTGGTGATGGGTGAAAAAGACAAACGTCCTTTCTCTATCGCGAGCAGCCCTTGCCGTCATGAAGGTGAACTTGAACTGCATATCGGTGCGGCGGAACACAACGCTTACGCTCAAGAAGTTGTCGAAGCAATGCAAGCGGCGCTTGAAACTGATGGTCAGATTGAAATTGATGCCCCGCATGGTGACGCTTGGGTTCAAGAAGAAAGTGAACGTCCACTATTATTAATTGCTGGTGGTACAGGTTTTAGTTACGTGCGCTCGATTCTGGATCACTGCGTAGCGCAGAATAAAACCAACCCTATCTATCTATATTGGGGTGCGCGAGATAACTGCCAACTTTATGCAAAAGAAGAACTGGTCGAGATCGCCGATAAGTTTACTAACGTTCACTTTGTTCCAGTAGTAGAAGAAGCACCTGCTGATTGGCAAGGTAAGGTTGGTAACGTGCTACAAGCGGTGAGTGAAGATTTCGAAAGTTTAGAAAACTACGATATCTATATTGCAGGCCGCTTTGAAATGGCTGGTGCAGCACGTGAACAGTTCACTCAGAACAAGAAAGCGAAGAGCGAACGTATGTTCGCAGACGCGTACGCATTCATTTAAATACGGCTTATGAGGCAGAAAAAGAGGGTTTTTTACTCTCTTTTTTGCTTTTTTGATGAAATAGTCATCGAACAGTCAGTTTTCTCCATTTTTTTTCAAAAAAGGGTTGCGAACGGATCTGAGTTCCCTATAATGCGCATCCACCAA
>NZ_WXWT01000191.1:0-9995 GCF_009904725.1 Vibrio sp. V43_P6S15P86 | reverse complement strand
GAGTAAAGCGGTGGGCGATTATACATTAACCAATTTTACTCACAAGCGGTGTTTTATACGCAAACGTTTCTTCGCGAACATCACGTCAAAACCAAGGGCTTTGATGCAAAAATAAGAAAGGGTGTTTCATGTGAAACACCCTTTAAAGAATAGATAACTTGAATTTAGAAGCCGCGTTGGAACAATCCGGCTAAATAGTCGAGCTCTTCCCTACTCTCTTCTATTGTTAGCGCTTCAAACCAAATCGCTTCGCTGTAGTGCTCCGCTTTCATAAATAAGCGGCAGCCTTCAAAATCGATCAACCAAGAGTGAATATCCGCATCCCACTGTTTTTCTACCACAGACGCAGATAATAATCCCACCAAACGCTCACCCAGTGCCGGAAAAGTATCGAGGTCGAAGCTTGGAGCGGTAATAATAAGACGCCCTTCTTCAACAATGTAATCAGCGAGACCAAATTCCTTGTGCATATGGATTCCTTATCCGTGGTGAGTAATGTGTTCTTGGATCAGATCCAAGAATGGATCGGCGTATTTTTCTAGTTTACGTTGACCAACGCCACTAACCGCTAACATTTCGCCGTATGACGTTGGCAGCATTTCTGCCATATCAATCAAGGTCGCATCACTGAATACCACGTATGGTGGCAAACCGTCTTCATCGGCGATCGACTTACGTAGCTTACGTAGTTTGGCAAACAACTTCTTATCGTAGTTTTTGCTGGTCAGCTTATCCGACTTCGCGGCACGTGCTGCGGTATCTAAACGTGGAACTGCAAGTTCTAAAGACACATCACCACGTAGTAATGGGCGTGCTTCTTCGGTTAATTGCAACGTCGAGTTACGAGTGATGTTTTGAAATAGCAGCCCTTTATGAATTAACTGGCGGAAGATACTCACCCAGTAATCATGGCTGTGATCACGACCAATGCCGTAAGTCGAAATTTTATCGTGGCCGTGTTCGCGCACACGAATGTTTTGCATCCCACGCAGCACCTCAACCACATACGTCATACCAAAACTTTGGTTGACGCGGTAAACACACGACAACGCTTTGCGCGCTTCTTCGGTCGCATCAAAGTGTTTTGGTGGGTCCAGGCAGATATCGCAGTTACCACACGGCTTTTCGCGATACTCTCCAAAATAGTTGAGCAGTACCTGACGACGACAGGTTTGCGCTTCCGCAAAAGCACTCATCGCATTGAGTTTGTGGCTTTCTACCTGCTTCTGCGGTCCATCATCTTTTTCATCCAACATACGACGCAACCAACTGATGTCTGCTGGGTCGTATAGCATCATCGCTTCGGCAGGCAGGCCATCTCGCCCTGCTCGACCGGTTTCCTGATAATAGGACTCGATGTTACGTGGAATATCAAAATGCACGACAAAGCGCACGTTTGGCTTATTGATACCCATACCGAATGCAACCGTCGCAACGACGATTTGAATGTCATCACGTTGAAAAGCTTCCTGAACGTAAGCTCGCTCTTCAGTATCCATCCCTGCATGATAACCAGCAGCGCGGATATGGTTGTTGCATAGCTTCTCGGTCACCATTTCAACTTTCTTACGACTGCCGCAGTAAATAATGCCGCAGCTTCCCTTCTGGGTGGCTAGATAGCGAATGATTTGAGAAACCGGCTTGTGCTTTTCCACCAAGGTGTAACGAATGTTGGGACGATCAAAGCTTCCTAGATACACCTGAGGTTCATGTAAGCGTAAGCGTTCTAGAATATCACGACGCGTCGCATCATCGGCGGTGGCTGTGAGTGCCATAAAGGGCACATGCGAAAAGTGTTGCTTTAACTGACCTAACGCCGCGTATTCTGGGCGAAAATCATGTCCCCACTGAGAGATACAATGTGCTTCATCCACGGCGATCATAGATAAGGGTAAGTTTTCTAAACGCTCAATAAAGTCACGCATTAACACGCGCTCTGGCGAGACATACACTAGCTTAAGCTGACCAGAGTGCATGCGATTATACACACTCAGTAGCTCTTCTCGATTCATGGTCGAGTTCACACACTCCGCAGCTACGCCATTGGCTTTCAGTTGATCAACTTGGTCTTTCATCAATGAAATCAGCGGTGAAATCACCAAGGTAATCCCTGAGCGCACTAACGCCGGAATTTGGTAACAGAGAGATTTACCGCCACCTGTCGGCATGATGACTAAGCTGTCTTTACCTTCGATAGCGGCTTCAATAATTTCTTGCTGACCATCACGAAACGTCTGGTAACCGAAGACTTCCTCCAACACACGTTGAGGCGTTACAGGCGTATCTGATTGTTCGGCTAGCAAGGTTGAGGTCATGAATAATCTCAGATTGAGTGATCGTAGAAATGCTTTTGCATGCCCAGGCACACAAAGTGAGGGCACATTGTAATGGGGTTTCATGGTGAATAAAACCGCAAATTGCTAGGTGTTTCGCATCACGACTCGTATACTGATTTTCTGCTCTATAAACACACAATTAGGTGACACCTCATGACACCAGAAGACGAACAACAACGCGCTCGGCAAGGTATATTGCTGGCGATTGGTGCCTATACCATGTGGGGCATTGCGCCGATGTATTTTAAATCCATCGCACAAGTATCCCCTTTGGAGATTCTGAGCCACCGGGTGATTTGGTCTTTCTTTTTGCTTGCCGCACTCCTTCACTTTGGCCGTCACTGGCGCTCGGTTTACTACATCGCGAAAGACAAAACGAAGATCGCTTACCTGATCGCAAGTTCTGTATTAATTGGCGGAAACTGGCTGATTTTCATCTGGGCGGTCAATTCCAATCATATGCTTGACGCGAGCTTAGGCTATTACATTAACCCATTAATCAATGTCTTGCTCGGCATGGTCTTTTTGGGAGAGCGACTTCGTAAGTTGCAATGGTTTGCTGTCGTATTAGCGGGCTGTGGTGTACTGGTCCAATTGATTGTATTCGGCTCCGTGCCCGTTGTTGCGATGGCGTTAGCAATGAGTTTCGGCTTCTATGGCCTCTTAAGGAAGAAAGTCAGTGTCGATGCAAAAACAGGATTGTTTATCGAAACATTACTCCTTCTGCCTGTCGCCGCCGTGTATCTGCTGTTTATTGCAGAAACCCCAACGTCGAATATGCTCACTAACCCGTTAGCATTAAATAGCTTGTTGATTGCAGCAGGGGTGATTACCACACTGCCCCTACTTTGTTTTACGGGTGCGGCAACAAGACTCAAATTATCAACATTGGGCTTTTTCCAGTACATTGGCCCAAGCTTGATGTTCTTACTTGCAGTACTGATGTATGGCGAACCCTTTAGCATGGATAAAGCGATTACCTTTGCCTTTATTTGGGGAGCGCTAGTCGTATTTAGCTTTGATGGACTGCGCAACAACCGTCGCTCACGCCGAATCGTTCAGCCACAGTGATCGTTTTTTACAAGACAAGTTAGAAATTGCCAGATAAGCTTGGTCATAATGTGACCAAGCTTTTTTGTATGTAATGGAACAGATTCAATACTACGCAACCGACCATGATCAGCTGAGCCTGATCGAGGCGAAATACCAGAAGTTTGCCTTTCAAAGGCACTATCATCTGGACTTTCACCTCGGTCTGATCACGCATGGCACGCAAAAGTTCCAATATCAAGGCTGTAGCCATCAAGTGGGTCATGGGCAAATCGTAATTATGCCGCCAGATGAACTGCACGACGGGCACTCTAAGCTCGAAAGTGGCTATGAAGTGAATGTATTTGCGATCGAGCCGCACCTACTCAGCGATCTTGCCGATCTTAGTCAAAATGGTCAAATAATCCGCTTTAATGAATTGATCATCTCCGATCCACAGATATTTTCACAACTTAGTAACTTGCATGCTCTTCTTCGCCGCGAGAACCTCAGCCAACTCACCAAAGATTGCCTTCCTTTTGAAGGATTTAATCAACTTTTTGATCGCTACGGATCACTCGCGAGGCAAAAAGTGGTTCCTCTTGGAAAACAGTCTTTGCATACCTTAAAAGATTACTTAATGGCGAATCTCGACCAAACAGTTCGTTTAGATGCACTATCAGAGCTCTGCCAACTGAGCCCCACGCAGTTTCAACGCCATTTCAAAGCGCAAACGGGTATGACTCCCTACGCTTGGTTTGCTCGCTTGCGATTAGAGCAAGGAATGAAACTACTCCAAGCAGGATGGTGTGGTACGGACGTCGCCTATCAAGTGGGCTTTTATGATCAGGCCCACTTTAGTAAAGCGTTTAAACAAACCTATGGCGTCTCGCCTTCACAAGTGGCACGCTAATACCTCATACGCTGTGGTATTCAGTACTGCTAGTTTTTTACAAGCACTACCGAATAAGAATCACGACAATAGCTCATATCCACTATGTTTTGAGATGTGTTATGAATGAATCGACTATCCTTTTAACGCTTGCCAGTATCCACTTCATTGCCTTAATGAGCCCAGGTCCGGATTTTGCGCTTGTGGTACAAAATGCCACCCGTCATGGCCGTCAAACCGGCTTATACATTGCGCTTGGCTTATCAGTCGGTATTTTGCTGCATTCTTTATTCAGCATAACGGGGGTGAGCTATTTAGTTCACCAGCATCCTCTGCTCTACTCAGTCTTACAATTGCTTGGGGGCAGCTATCTGTTGTATTTGGGTATCGGTGCACTGCGCGGCGTGATCGCGATGATCAAAAACCCACTTTCTGATCAGCCAAGCAAAAACAGTAATCTTGTGATCGGTAATAAACGCCAAGCGTTTACCAAGGGGTTCGCAACTAATATTCTCAACCCCAAAGCCTTAGTATTTTTTGTGAGTTTAATGTCGAGCCTTGTCCCAGTGGGCATGTCGGTGACAGGAAAAGGAATTGCTCTGGTGATTTTGTTTGGTTTGTCGCTACTCTGGTTTTCTAGCCTTGCATGGATGCTGTCAACGCAGCGCTTGCAAACAAGATTGCAGCAAGCCAGCATTTATATAGATGGTTTATGTGGTGTGGTATTTACTCTAGTTGGCAGCAGTATTTTAGTGCAAACCTTCCGCTCCTTTCTCGATAACTCTCTGATTTAAAAGCGTCGCACACTCGACATTTCTTTAATAGGAAACTCGACGACTATCTCCGTGGCTGCCAAGCTGAATAACCTTAGTTGGCAACATGGAGAGTCATCATGCAATGGACATTTAACCGACTCGTACTCTCGGGTCTTTTTTTTACTTCCCCTTTCACCTTCACTGGACAAGCCTTCGCTAACCAAGCTGCAGATTCGGTCGCACCAGAGCACAGCACTGGCATTGAGCAAAAGCAGCTGGTCAAAGCTAAAGATTATATGGTTACCGCTGCTAACCCACTGGCGACTCAAGCGGGTGCAGACGTACTTGAGCACGGCGGGAATGCGATAGATGCCATGGTCGCGGTGCAATTGATGCTTGGCTTAGTTGAACCCCAGTCATCAGGTATTGGTGGCGGTGCGTTCTTAGTGTATTGGGATAGCGAAAAGCAAAAACTGACCACTTACGACGGGCGTGAAACCGCACCCCTCGCCGTAACGCCAAAGCTATTTTTAGATGAGAACGGTCAGCCATTGCAATTCTACGATGCCGTGGTTGGAGGACGCTCTGTCGCAACACCAGGCACCGTGAAACTATTGTGGGATACCCACCAGAAATACGGCAAGCTGGAATGGAAAAAGATCATTCAGCCTGTTATCTCGCTTGCGGAGCAAGGATTCAAAGTCAGTCCTCGCCTAGCAAGCTTGATAGAAAAAGACGCCGAGCGTTTATCACGCTTTCCAGTCACAAAAGCCTATTTCTTTAACTCGGATGGCTCGCCAAAAACCGGAGGTACGCTATTAAAAAACCCTGAATACGCACAAACACTGAGTGCTATTGCTAAGCAAGGTGCTCAAGCCTTCTACCATGGGGATATCGCCAGAGACATTATCAAGACGGTACAAAACGCGCCGGGTAACCCCGGCGTATTAGCCCAACCCGACTTTGATACCTACCAAATCAGACAACGTGAGCCGGTTTGTGCAGCATACCAAAGCTATAACATTTGCGGCATGGGACCACCAAGCTCTGGCGCGCTCACCATTGGTCAGATTTTGGCGATCACTGAACAGTACGATCTCAAAGGCTGGGGGGCTAACAGCATTAAATCTTGGCAAGTACTCGCCGATGCATCGCGTCTAGCGTTTGCTGACCGTGGTAAATACATGGCAGACCAAGATTACGTGCCAATGCCAACTCAAGGCTTGCTTGATGAAAGCTACCTCCAGCAGCGAGCAGAGCTGATCCAAGTCGGCAAAGCACTAAGCAAAGTTGAAGCAGGCAATCCTCCGTGGTCGCACGCAATGAATTTAAGCATGGACGAGTCCATTGAACTCCCTTCCACCAGCCATTTCAATATCGTCGATAAGCAAGGCAATGTGGTGTCAATGACGACCACCATTGAGAATGCGTTTGGCTCGCGCTTAATGGTGCGTGGCTTCTTGCTCAATAATGAACTGACCGATTTTTCTTTCCGTACTCATAATGACGGAATTCCAATCGCCAACCGTATAGAGCCAGGCAAACGTCCACGATCTTCAATGGCCCCGACCATTATGATGAAAGATAACAAACCTTACATGGCAATAGGCTCTCCGGGTGGCAGTCGAATCATCGGTTACGTGGCGCAAACCATCATTGCCCACACGCAATGGGATATGGATATCCAACAAGCAATCAATCAACCACGATTACTCGACCGTTTTGGCACCTTAGATATTGAGCAAAGTACCGGTGCAGAAGGCTTACAGCCAGAGCTGGAGAAGATGGGCTTTAAAACCAATGTTCGTGATTTGAATTCTGGACTGCATGCGATACGCATAACAAAAGATGGACTAGAAGGTGCCGCAGATCCTCGTCGAGAAGGAGCAGCAATCGGCAAATAGGCCTGTTTTGCTCGACTCCTTGTGCGAGATCTCTCACAAGGAGTGGAGCAAACCTCTCTTTTTTAATGGTAAAACAGCCCACAAACAACCATAAGATATTGAATAGTATAAACATGTTTATTTTTCAAACGCTTTTGATTGAGAAAAATGTGGGCTTCGACCATTGTTGAGAATCGTGAAGAGCGTAATATGAACCTTGTCGGAAGGATGCTGACACGGAACAGGAAACACCACGGATTTGGTGAACTTCAGGAAGAAGAAACGGGTATTCAGGATGAATAGTCGGGCATGGATTGCAAAACTGGACATTGAACGGAATCAATAGCAACTAGGACGGTTGCTACTAAGGACGGGAAATGGACACCTCTGGACGAGGAAAGGACTGAACATCAGGATGATGTCATGGACACCGCTCAGGGAACAAGTGATGAGAGCTAACGAGGATGGTTAGCAGACCAGGATAAGGTCAAGGACACCGCTAGGAAGGCGACGAAAGGATTAAGCTGAAGGAATGCAGCACGCTATCAAGGATTTGATGCATGGAGCACTTTTAGTAGCTGGATTGCTGCGAGTAAGACTATAACCCCGACGGGCGTAAGCCCTCGGGGTTTTTCTTTGCCTAAAGTTTTTCTCATCTGCACCGTTAAATCACGCTTTCGAACTCCATTTATCATTCCATTTTTTCCTGCGTTAGCGACATCAAAACTGCACAAACAAAAAGAGCCGCCGAAGCAGCTCTTATGTTCATTTTTTCACAAAGCCCTACAGCTTCTCCAGTCTCGCGTAAGCGGTGACTAACCATTTAATGCCTTCACCGTTGAAAGCAATCTGCACTCGGCTTTGTGGGCCACTGCCCTCAAAGTTGATGATCGTTCCTTCACCAAATTTCGGATGCATCACACGAGAACCTAGTGAAAAACCAGTCTCATTGAAGTTTTCTTTTACTGCGGTTTGGCTAAAACGTCCACTACTTGAAGGGCGACTCACTTGCGCCTTCATGCGCACTTCATCCAAACACGTTTCTGGTAATTCACGAATAAAGCGCGATGGTTTGTGGTATTTGTCCTGGCCATATAGGCGACGCATTTCCGCGTAAGTAATGTAGAGCTTTTGCATCGCGCGCGTCATGCCCACATAACACAGACGGCGCTCTTCTTCCAAACGCCCTGCCTCTTCAGCGGACATCTGGCTTGGGAACATACCTTCTTCCACACCGACCATGAATACCAATGGGAATTCCAAACCTTTCGCACTATGCAGCGTCATCAGTTGGACTGCATCTTCAAATTCGTCCGCCTGACCTTCGCCCGCTTCTAGAGCCGCATGTGTTAAAAATGCCGTCAGCAGAGACATTTCTTCCGCTTCTTCTGGTTTTTCGAATTGGCGAGTGGCGGTAACCAGCTCCTCCAAGTTTTCTATGCGAGCTTTAGACTTTTCGCCCTTCTCTTGCTCATACATCGCAAACAAACCCGAGTACTTGATCACGTGGTCCGTTTGCTCGTGCAATGGCATTTCTAGTGTATCGTCTTCCAGCGCGGTGATTAATTCGACAAAACGACTTAACGCACCAGCTGCTCGACCCGGCAATACTTGCTCATCGAGCATTGCCAGACTGGCTTCCCACATAGTGCACCCTCTATCACGAGCTGCACGACGGATAGTCTCTAGCGTCTTATCGCCCAGACCACGTGTTGGGGTATTCACGACACGTTCAAACGCGGCATCATCGTTGCGATTCGCCATCAAACGCAAGTAGCTCAACGCATCTCTGATTTCTTGACGCTCGAAGAATCGCATGCCTCCGTAAATACGGTACGGTAAGCCTGCCTGAATTAATGCTTCTTCCAAAACACGAGATTGCGCGTTGTTACGATACAGCATCGCAGCATCATTCAATGCGCCGCCATTCTCTTGCCACTCTTTGATTTTATTGACCGCAAAGCGCGCTTCATCAAGCTCGTTATAAGCGCTGTAAACCGAGATCGGCTCTCCCACATTGCCATCCGTCCACAGCTCTTTACCCATGCGTTCAGTGTTGTTCGCAATCAAGGTATTGGACGCTTCAAGAATCGTCTTGGTCGAACGATAGTTTTGTTCGAGACGGATGGTGTTCACGCTCGGAAACTCCAGCGTGAACTTCTCAATGTTCTCGACTTTTGCACCGCGCCAACCATAAATTGACTGGTCGTCGTCACCTACAATCATCACGTGACAATCTGGGCCAGCCATCATGCGTAGCCAAGCGTATTGAATGTTGTTGGTGTCTTGGAATTCGTCAACCAAGATATGCTTAAAGCGTGCTTGGTAGTGTTCACGCACAAACTTGTTGTCACGCAGTAGCTCATGCGCGCGCAGCAAAATTTCCGCAAAGTCCACTAAGCCAGCACGATCACACGCTTCTTGGTAAGCGGTATACAGCTGCAAATAAGTTTTGGTCACTGGATCGTGATAAGCGTCGATATGCGATGGGCGTAATCCTTCGTCCTTCTTACCATTAATCCACCATGAAACTTGGCGTGCAGGCCACTGCTTTTCATCCAAGTTTTGCGCTTTGATCAAACGCTTTAACAAGCGCTGCTGATCATCGCTGTCTATGATTTGGAAATCTTCCGGTAGCTTGGCATCAAGATAGTGTGCACGCAAAATGCGGTGACAGATACCGTGGAAAGTCCCATTCCACATGCCAGATGCACTGCCCATCATCAACTCTTCAATACGACCACGCATTTCTGCTGCCGCTTTATTGGTGAAGGTGACCGACATGATCGAGAAAGGAGAAGCTTGCTCGACCGACATCAGCCAAGCGATACGGTGAACAAGAACGCGAGTCTTACCACTCCCTGCACCAGCAAGGACAAGTAAGTTTTCTAGAGGAGCTGCAACGGCTTCACGCTGTTTATCGTTTAGACCGTCGAGTAATAGAGATGGATCCATCATGATGAGCTACTGGTTATTTATACATAAAAACCGATTATAACCTAAACAGCTGGGTGCTGTTTAGACAAAACTTGATAAAAAATTCGCTGTTTTTTTAATCTTTCATTCAAAGAGTTAACGAAGGTAATCACCCCCAAACCAT
>NZ_WXWT01000048.1:0-17994 GCF_009904725.1 Vibrio sp. V43_P6S15P86 | reverse complement strand
CACATAAACAATAAGTTAGCGTTATCACTAAACCATTTCCGGATAATGAGGCTCATCTTGCTTCATGGATATTGACCGCTACTTTGTTGCCGCCCGACTTGCCTCTTGCATCATTGCCGCTTTGGGTAAAATCGTGCCGCATAGCATGACTCTCAATTTACGTCGATTTATCGCACTTAAGGCTTTGCACATAAGGCATCAAAAATCAGACAGTGTGTCTTAAGTCAGACTAAATATAGTTAAACAACGTTAGATCTTTGGTCTTACCGAATGCTTGTTGCGATGCCTGTAACGCTCGTGAGTTTTCACTGAACTCGATAACGGCTTTAGAGTAATCCAAATCCTCAAAGTTGCTCTTCGCTTTCGCCAGAGACAAATTAAAGTCTTCGTGGTTTTGCTCTTGGATATCGAGCGTGCTCAATCGAGCGCCAGCATCAGTACGCGCTTTATTCAAATGGATAAAAGCAGCGTGAAATTCTTCTGTCATTTGGTGCAATTTGGCGGTCGCCGACGTATCCGACACCGATTTATCTGACCACGCCATTGCATCCTTGAAGGTATCGAAAATGCTGAACTCAGCCCGCTTTTCGATCTCGATGCTGTCGCCAGGCGTAATTTGACCTTTTACGTGCACTTTCAGGCCTTTGTACTCAATGCCTTTTTCTGGAGAAAACTCATCGGCATCCACGACTTTACCGTTACGCTCTAGTTGGTAACCAAATTTGCCGTTGTTCATATCGACAAATGTCACGCGATACGCCGCATCATCCTTCGTATCAACGTTAGTGGCTCTGTTTAATAGCAACTCAGAACCGTTTTGTAGATCGTAATTCGGCTGATAATCGCCAAATGGGTTTGGTATCTCCATAAACAGCTTGCTGCCAGGATCGTTCATTGGCATCTCAAGCATGCTGGAGACTTTCATTTTGCGCTGGTAATCGTCTCCAGCGTACTGAACACTACCGTCTTTATCGCGATAGAATGGTTGGCTTTTTGGCTTAGTGCCAGCAAACACGTAGTTACCAGATTCATCTTGCGAGTTCACTAAGTTAAGGAAGTTGTTCGCAATCTCTTCTAGCTCACGCTTCTTTGCTTGTCGGTCTTCCGCAGAAAACGCACCGTTAATCATCTCCATCGTTAAGCGCTTCGACTCGTCGGCAAAGTTCTCTGCATTGGCGATATTAACTTCGTGGTTTTCTAGACGATTACGCACCAACACTATCGAGCTAAGATATTGTTGTAGCTGTTCTTGTTGCTGACTAATATTTTGAATGTAATGCGACGCAAGGGGATCGTCGCTAGGTTTCAGTAACTTTTTCCCTGAAGCAAGTTGCTCTTGGTTATGGTGAACCTTATTC
Organism: Vibrio sp. V43_P6S15P86; assembly: GCF_009904725.1. Lineage (NCBI taxonomy): Bacteria > Pseudomonadati > Pseudomonadota > Gammaproteobacteria > Vibrionales > Vibrionaceae > Vibrio > Vibrio sp. V43_P6S15P86. The sequence continues at coordinate 16,636 of NZ_WXWT01000048.1, read as the reverse complement.
TCTTGACGACGCAAATCATTTTGTACGGACTGATAGTTATGGAAACTAGAAATTCGAGTTAGCACTTATCTCTTCTCCTTACCTCAGTTGTAAAATGGTATTGAAGGTATCATTCGCCGCTTGCATCACACGTGATGAAGCCATGTACGCTTGTTGAAACTTCATCATGTTGGCCGCTTCTTCATCGAGGTTAACGCCAGAGATAGAAGCAACGCGCTCTTGTGCCGCCTCATGCTCTAAGCGAGCGACAGAGGCTAATCGGTTTGCTGTAGAAGATTTCAATCCGACTTCGGTATTGAGGTTGTGATAAACATCAATCAAAGTACTGGATTTTCCGTCCATCATCTTATCTGTTTGGATCTTCTGCATTTTTCTCAAGTTGCCATTACCACCTTCCGAAGGCACCAAGTTCGCGGTGAACTTGTCATTCATCAGCGCACCTTCGCTCAACTCAAACACGGTTGCATCGCCGTTTTTATACAGCGGATGGCTTTTCGGCACTGAGATTTCAATCATCGGGTTATCTTTGTCTAGCGGGTATGAGTATTTGTCCGATAGCAAATAGCCTTTGTTGTCCGTGATCTTTAACCATGGCTTATCATGTTTCTCGTCGGCTGGTTGTACGGTGACCTCAAATTCTTTGACATCCCCCGCCTCACGAATTTTGAACTTGGCGTTACCTTGAGCAAAAGTGGTTGAAGCTTCATAACTTTGCGCGGCAATGGCTTTTGCATCGTTGGTTTCCATCTTGATGATGGCTGCGCCACTTCGTGTTGGGCGCAACAATACGCGCTCACCAGCGGCAAGACCTTCACCAATTTGCACTTTCATACCATCCAGAACAAACGAAGAATACGATTGATCAATGTTCAACGACATTTGCTCACCTTTCGGTGTTGTCACGCTATATTGGTCGCCATCATAACGTAGCGAATATTCACCACCTTTGATCGCTGAAATATCATCAATGTAAACCGCAACATCAGCTTGAGAGTCAGGCGCAGCAAAAACTCGAGATTTTGCCACCAGCTCAGAGTTCACGTCGGTAAATACGTCTTTACCTATCTTACCGTTAAGATCCAGACCTTGAGATTGCAGCTGATTAATTTTGTAGGAGAAACCCGTCGCTAAACGGCCCATTTCATCTTGCAGTTGTGGAATGTGTTTGTCGCGCATTTCAAGCAAAGCGCCGATTTTGCCATCCATATCATCAGACTTGATCGCTTTAATGCCATCTCCTTCCACCATCGCTAAGCGTCTCTGGTGAACATCAGGATAGCCGTCAATCATTTTGAGCTGGCTTGCTTCCGTGCCAGAAACTAGCGTGTGTCCATTGCCGATGTGAACATTAAACCCTTCGGCATTTTTGCGTGGGGTTACGGTAACTTTGGTGTACTCAGATAACTCAGTAACCAGCTTTTCATGCTGGTCCATCAAATCATTATGTGGACCGGGTGTGCGCATCATTAACCGATGCACATCGCGGATTTCCAACGCAAGTTGGTTCACGCGTTCAATGCCCATATCCAATTTTTTATTGGTCACATCAGATTGCAATCGCACGGTTTCATGGAAGTCATTTAATGTATCAGAGAAGATTTTCGCCTTTTCCAATACCACTTTCCGTGCCCCCAAATCGTTCGGGGTATCTGCCATGGTTTTGACCGCATCGAACCACTCGTTCAAGTTCTCTGGGATTTTCTTCGATGCAACTGAGCTCAACATGCTAGAGAGCATATCAAGATTGTCTTGGGTATCCGTTTTGTTGGCATTGTTGGTTGACGACAAGTTCAGTTCATTCACGGCAAACTGATCCCACGAGCGGCGAACATTTTCCACATGCACACCCATGCCGTAGGTAGAACCACCAAACATGCGCGGATCATTCGTACCTTGGATAACAGACTGGCGGCTATAACCCTCTGTATTAACATTAGAAATGTTATGACCAGTGGTGTTTAATTGTCTCTGAGCAGTAAGCACACTTTGAGTACCTACATTCAGAAGATCTGACGCCATACATGCCCCCAAAAACGAAATAAAATCGGCAAAACCGATCACCTAGACACATCAAAGCAAAAGGTGTGCCAAATAAAATAGAGGTATGAATGTTCAGAAAAAGTAAAGGCTTGCACTGTGGCAAGCCTTCGAAAACAACATGAACTAACGAAGAGTAAATTACATACTTTCGATTTTCTGCTTCACCTGCAGGACTTTGTCTGCGTAATTCGGATCGGTCGCGTAACCCGCGCTGTGGATGCCGCGAATGAAGGACTCTGAATTCCCTCGCTGTTGCAATGCTGTCTCGTAACGTGGGTTGTCATTTAAAAAGCGCACAAAGTCATTAAAGCTGTCTTCGTAATTTGAGTAGGCGCGAAACGCTGCCGTCTCTTTCACTGGCGTGTTATCGTGGAACTCTAGAGTTTGAGTCGTCACTTTGTCCCCCTGCCAGCTTCGATCTGCTTTGATGTTAAATAAGTTGTTGCTGCTGCCACGCGCGTTCTTCACGACCTTTTGTCCCCACCCCGTTTCCAAAGCGGCTTGAGCAAGTAGCAGAGATGGCTCGACACCTAGGGCTTTAGCGGCTTTCTCCGCGTATGGCTTCATCGAGTTAACAAAAGATTCTGGCGAATCGAATCGAGTTGGTTCATTGCTTGGTCGAGATAGCTGACCAGATTCAATCAAGCGCTGTTCAATCTCACGCGCTTTTTTCGGGTCAACACGACGATATTCCACGGCATTATTTGCCGCATCACGCATTGCCGTTTCACTCTTGTCGTTACCTTGTCCAGCCGTTAATTGCTTAACAATCATATCGGCCAAGCCCATTGAACCAGACGAACTGAGCTCACTCGCCATCTGCTCATCGAGCATTTGTCGATAGAACTTCTCGTTCTGGCTGTTCATCATGTTGGACTCAAAGCCCTCATTGGCTTCTCGCATGGATTTCAACATCATGGAGGTGAAAATAGATTCGAACTGACGAGCTGCTGCACGCAGTGCTTCTTGCTCGCCATCTTTACCTTCCTTCACTGCTTTTTGACGCAAGGTATCCAGCGAACTGATGTCATGAATAAAACCAATGTCGTTAGGATTGTTCATTATACCTACCTCCTAACCATTAAATGATGATCAACTGGCCTTCAATGGCACCAGCTTGTTTCAATGCTTGCAAGATAGCCATCAAATCCGACGGCGCTGCGCCGACTTGGTTAACGGCACGGACCAAATCATCCAACGTTAAGCCTGGCTCAAACTTAAACATCTTGCCCTGCTCTTCGCTGACTTCGATATCCGAGTCTGGCACGACAACGGTTTGCCCACCAGAAAAGCCGTTCGGTTGGCTAACATTCAGGTTTTCTTTGATCGCAACCGTCATGCCACCATGCGTTACCGCAGCAGGTTTAAGGCGAACATGTTTACCAACTACGATGGTACCCGTGCGAGAGTTAACGATGATTTTGGCTGCGCCATCTGCTGGGTCGAACTCTAGGTTTTCAATTGCCGATAAGAACGCCACACGCTGGCTGACATCACGAGGGGCACGTACACGTACCGACGTCGCGTCTACTGCACTCGCCATTTGTGGGCCAAGGAAGTTGTTTACCGCATCCGCCATACGTTGAGCCGTTGTGAAGTCTGACTCAAGCAAGTTGAACGTGATGTAATCACCACGACCAAATGGGTTTGGAATTTCTCGCTCTACTGTCGCACCACTAGAGATAAGACCAACGGTTGGATTGTTACCTACGATTTTTGAACCGTCAGCACCTTCAGCGCTGAAGCCGCTCACCACTAAGTTACCTTGAGCAACCGCGTAAACTTGACCATCGAGACCTTTTAGGAACGTTTGCAGTAGCGTACCACCACGCAAACTTTTGGCACTTCCGATGGAAGAGACTGTCACGTCTACTTGCTGACCTGGTTTAGAGAAAGGCGGCAACTCTGCCGTTACCATGACTGCAGCAACGTTTTTAATTTTTGGCTTTGTGCCCGGCGGCATCTGAATGCCGAAGTTTTGCAGCATAGCGGCGAAACTTTGCTCCGTAAACGGGTTCGCTTCGCCTGTGCCAGGTAAGCCTGAAACCAAACCATAACCCACGAGTTGGTTGCTTCGTACACCTGCCACTTGCGCGACGTCTTTGATACGTGCAGCTTGGGCAGCGGTAGAAAACAGAGCAACGCTCATCAGTATTAAAAGGAGTTTTTTCATGCTTACTTATCTCTTGCAGTCAAATTGCCGTCAGCACGGCGTGTTATAGCGCTACATTAAAGAATCGTGCCAAGAAACCCGGCTCTTGCATATCTTGTTGTACACCGGTGCCAGAATACTGAATTCTTGCGTTAGAAACGCGGTTTGATGCAATAGTATTGTCGAAACTAATGTCATCAGGACGAATAGTGCCGCTTAAACGTATGTACTCATCACCCGTATTAAGCGTCATCCATTTTTCTCCACGGATCACGAGGTTGCCGTTTGCCAGTACTTCAATCACCTCAACAGTGATGTAACCACTGATGCTGTTACTCTGCTTAGCAGAAGAGTCACCCGCAAATGAGTTTGAGTTGTTTAAGTCATAAGAGAAATTGTATTTGCCACCAATTTGCAGCTCTTCGCCACCCACTTGAAGCGGGTCCATTTGCGCTTCATTGGTTTTCGATAAATCGGCATTGGCGCTTTTCGTGGCGCTGGTAGTCTCATCCAGTGTCACGGTAATAATGTCGCCAATACCACGTGGCTTGGAATCGTCGTAAAGATCGGTAATGTGCTCGGCGCTAAACAGTGAACCTGTTGCAGCAGCATAATGCTCAGGTTTCTTTTTCGGATGAATAGGAGCCCATGCAGGATCACCCGCAACCGGATCGCTTCTGCCACGCAGTGTATCCACGATACCGCTGCTCTCTTCTTTCGATTTATCGCCTTCTACCGCGTCAACCACCGTCGTTGCTTGTGTCACTTCATCCGTTTCAATCGGCTCTAACATGGCACAACCCGACATCGTGGCAATCAAAGCAACAAGTAGACAAATACGTTTCATCGTGAGCTCCTCAATTCTTGCTCTTAACCGTTATAACTGCTGGTTAACGAAGCTCATCATCTTATCGACTGACGAGATCACTTTTGAGTTCATTTCGTAAACGCGCTGGGCTTCGATCATGTTGACCAACTCTTCCGTTACATTCACGTTAGACGCTTCCAGCATGGATTGACGGATTTCACCCAAACCGTCCAAACCAGGAACACCTTCTTGTGGATCGCCACTAGCACCCGTTGGTAAGTAAAGGTTCTGGCCAATTGGCTCTAGGCCACCTGGGTTAACAAAGTCTGTAATGGTTAGCTGACCAACGACTTGGTTGTCTTGCTGACCACGGACGCGAACCGATACTTCACCATCCGTACCGACAGTGATAGAAATCGCATCTTCTGGAATCACAATTTCAGGTTCTACAGGGTAGCCAGAACCCGACGTGACTAACGTGCCTTCACCATTTAACGTGAACTGACCGTTACGGGTGTAACCGATGTTGCCATCCGGCAACGTCACTTGGAAGAAGCCGTCGCCTTCAACCATCATGTCCAGTGCGTTGGTCGTTGTCTGCGCATTACCATGCGTGTGCACTTTTTGCGTCGCAACCACTTTAGAACCCGCACCTAGCATCAAGCCACTCGGAAGCTCAGTGTTCTGAGATGATTGGCCGCCAGGCTGGTTGATGTTCTGATAGAACAAATCTTCGAATACCGCACGGCTCTTTTTGTAGCCCACAGTAGAGGCGTTCGCCAAGTTGTTCGAAATCGTGGCAATGTTGGTTTGCTGGGCGTCTAGACCTGTTTTACTTACCCATAGTGCTGGATGCATAGTGAACCTCTAACTCAGTTAACTCATACGAAGCAGTGAATCTGAAGATTTATCCATTTCTTCAGCTGTGCTCATCATCTTGACTTGCATTTCAAACTGACGCTGTAAGTCAATCAATGCTGTCATTTCACCTACGGCATTCACGTTACTGCCTTCAATCGCTCCTGTCTGGAGGCTAACAGTAGCGTCTGCTTCGTAAGGTTGGTTTGGAGTTTTATGGCGAAATAAGCCATTGGTGTCTTTAAACAAGCTTTGATCATTAGGCTTAACAAGCTTAATGCGATCAACCGCTTGGAATTCTTCTGCCGGGGCACCTTGAGGAAGTACAGAGATGGTGCCATCCCGACCGATTTCAATTTTAGAGAGAGGAATAGGCAAAGTAATCGGCGCATCGTTTTCACCCAGCACCAAATGACCACTTGCGTTGGTAAGCATGCCATTTTGATCGACTTTTAGGTTACCGTTACGGGTCAACCCTTCTTTACCCGTGTGATCGAGTACCGATATCCAGCCGCTGCCTTCAATAGTCACATCCAGATCACGCCCTGTTGTAATCACGCTACCTTGAGCAAAGTTATGCCCTGGACGCTCTGTCATGCTGAACACACGTGAAGGATGGCCTTCACCATAAGCCTGCATTGAGCGAGCCTGTGCTAAATCCGCACGAAACCCTGTCGTGCTTACGTTAGCCAAGTTATTAGCACGCAATTGTAGTGCCTGCATATTTTGCTTGGCCCCACTCATTGCGAGAAACAGTGCGCGATCCATAAATTACTCCAAAAACTTCTCTGTACACGGAGTAAAAGCAATAGTTATGCCAACATGAAATTAGCTTATTTATCAAATATTTAAATAAGAAACAAAAGATTAAGAGGGGTTTCAGTGGCAGAAAAGTGCAACAAGGGGCAAGGTTTTGATCCACATGGCGGCAACGGCGGCAAATCAGAGATCAAAGCATGCTTAACCTGAACTGAGGTATTTTCAGGCTAAGCATCAGATGAATGTCATGATGTTATCAAGCCAAGCGGCGAAAGCTCGCCTAACTTGATGATGCAGATTATCGGATCTGCAGGATATTTTGTTGTAGCTGGTTGTGCACTTCTAGCGAACGTGAGTTTGCTTGGAAGTTACGCTGAGCAGAAATCAGGTCCACCAGCTCCTGCGTCATATCAATGTTTGACTGTTCCAGCATACCGTTGTTGATGGTGCCAAAAGAGCCTTTGTTAGATTCACCCCAAATCTTGTCACCAGAGAACTGAGTTGAATCCCATTGCGTACCGCCCTTCTTATCTAGACCTTGCTCGTTTGGAACACGTACTAGCGCGACACGACCCAATGTGACGTTTTCACCGTTTGAGTAAGTCCCCATTACGCTGCCGTTTTCATCGAAGTCAACCTTGGTTAGGAAGCCCGTTGTTGCACCGTCTTCATCGAACTTGGTCAGTTCGAACGGAGCAGCAAACTGTGTTGCCGAGCCTAAACCGAAATTAAGCGTCTGCGCAGGATCGGCACCATTCATATCGACTGGTGTCGTGTTCGTCGCCGGATCGCCTAATGCCACAGACGTAATTGGCTGACCATTGTTCAAGCTCGCCAACGTACCATCGTTGTTGAACTTCATGGTATGACCCACATGGCCTGTTGGCGTTTGTGCATCACCTGCCGCAACATTTAAAGGCTTTTCACCTTCTTTATCTGTCACGGTGTAGTAAGTGTTCCACGTGTTTGGCTGAGTCTGATCTTTCAAGTAGTACGTCGTTAGCTTGTAAGACTGACCCATCGAGTCATAAATAGTCGAAGAGGTTGAACGGTTGTATGTATCTGGGTCTGAAAAATCAAACTGAGTTGGATCTTTCAAATCGCCGTTAGCTGGCAAGTTCACGCCCACTTCAATGTTTGCTGTTTGCTTTGGCTTACCAAATTCAGCAGGAATATTGATAGGTTGTGGCTCGTATGAAGAAACCTCACCAGAGCTTGGATCCACTTGGTAACCTAATAAGAACTCATCGTTCGCGGTCACCATGTAGTTTTCTTTATTTAAATGAAATGCACCATTACGTGTCAGTTCATTCTGTTGTGGAGTCAGACGCTCCTTCGCCACGGCGAAGAAACCTGTACCCGAAACACGCAAATCCATTGGGTTGTTGGTGTAAATGCTTGAGCCTTCATGGAACTGCTGCGCCACTTGGCTTGCTTGCGCACCACCACCCGGTGTGGTTTTTGCGTTAGTAAATAAAGAGTTAGAGTAAACATCAGCAAACTCAGCACGGGACTCTTTAAAGCCGTACGTGTTGGCGTTCGCAATGTTGTTACTGGTGGTGTTCAAATCCAGTTGGGCGGCGGACAAACCGCTTAAAGATACATATGACATTCCAAAATCTCCTAATCTAGCGAGCTATGACTACGCTTTGCCGACTTCCAAAACTTCTGCAAGTCGAACTGGCGATTCAAAACCAGCCAGATTGAGTAATACGTTTCCGTCACCTTTGCCGAGCAATACGCTGTTTACGTTGGCGTATGTCGATACTGGGAACTCTTGCGACTCCCCCTCAACTAAGCCAGACGCTTTCACTTTGTATTTGCCAGCAGGCAGTGGATTTCCGCTTTCATCTTTACCGTCCCAAAGCACACGCGTGTCGCCGGCTGGTTTCGCCCCTACCTCAAAAGTACGAACCAGTTGGCCAGCTTCATCCTCTACACGAACAAACAGATTATCGATAGATTGTGAAAGCTTAACCATTGCCGCCATTGGCGCGTCGTCCTGCTTCACACCTGCCGCTCCTGGGACCAATACGTCACGCCCTACCAAAGAGGAAGCTTGTAACGCTTGGTTTGATGTCATTGACGAGTTCAAACTCTCAAACTGAGTATTCATCTTGCCGATGCCATCAACGGTCGCAAATGAAGCCATTTGCGCAATCATCTGGTCATTACTTACCGGCTTAAAAGGGTCCTGTTGAGACAATTGCTTCGTGAGCAATGATAAGAAGTCTTCCTGTTTTAGGTCTTGCTTACCCGTGCTCTCTTCCGTCTTCTTGTTGCTCTCTTGTAGACTTTTAAGCTGGTCGATATAGGACAAGCCGCTTTGACCAACGTTGTTAATTCCGGCCATACGCTACCTCCTTATCCTTATTGACCCATCTGCAGCGTACGCAGCAGCATTTGTTTACTAGAATCCGCTACTTGCACATTGGTTTGGTATGCGCGAGAAGCTGAAATCATGTTCGCCATTTCTTCCATTACATTCACGTTCGGCTTGTAGATGTAGCCTTCTTCGTTTGCAAGGGGATGGTCTGGGTTGTACTCCGCACTCAGCGGTTTATCGCTTTCTACAATGCCCATCACTTTCACTGGCACCGTATCACCGCCACGCATGGCGTTACTTAACTCAGCTCCAAACACAGCATGGCGCGCTTTATAAGTGTCTTTTGCAGAGCTGCTGACACTGTCGGCGTTCGCCAAGTTGCTTGAGGTAGTGTTCAGACGAACGGATTCAGCGCTCATTGCGGAACCTGTCACATTGAAAACGTTAAATAAGCTCATCTAAATTATTCCCCTTTGATTGCTTTGGTTAAGTTCTTGAATTTGCTGCCTAGAAAGTCGAGTGATGCTTGGTGTCTGATTTGGTTTTGCATAAACAAGTTACGCTCTAAATCCAAATCAACCGTGTTGCCATCACCCGTATCAGGTTGCGTAGGAAGACGATATAGCTTGTCCCCGACCAACGTTGTAGTGGCAGGAATATGCCGACCATCCGTACGACTAAGACCAATGCTTGCCCCAGATGTTGCCGCTTGCAATTCCTTCGCAAAGTCTAAACCTCTTGCTTTGTAACCAGGCGTGTTGGCTTGTGCAATGTTGGTGGAAATCACCTCAGCATTGCGCTCACGTACGCCCACCGTGTGCTGGTGGATGCCTAGTGCATTGTCAAAAGATATAGCCATGTTTGCCTCTACAATTAAGAACTGACCGTGATTGATAACCAAAAAGCAATTAGCATGCCAAAAACATAAAGCGCTCTATCTACTTAATAGCTATCACCCATTGGAATAGCAATAAGTGAGCCAAAGTGACTGGAATGTCATGTCGTTTCACTTTGTTCACTTAATAAAGATACACCGTGATGAGGGAACAAAGCAAAATCGCGCTTCAATTTAGCAAGTGAAAACGTGGAAACACTCGAAGGCAGGAAACCAGCAAACAAAAAAGCCTGACACGAGGTCAGGCTTTTTATCAATGAAGAGATACCGCTATTTAAGCTTGTAAATGATACCCGGATTACAGCGCACCATTTCAAATTTATCAGTCAGACCAGTTAGCGACTCTGATGCCCCTAACAGCAGATAACCACCTGGGTTTAAGCTGCTCGCCATTTGGTTAAGCACTTTTGATTTCATTTCCGGTGAGAAGTAAATCAGCACGTTGCGACAAAAAATAATGTCGAACTTACCCATCAGTGCATAACTGTCCATCAAGTTTTGTGGACGAAAGTTCACCAAACGTTTGACGTTGTCTTTGACTTTCATACGGCCACCGTCCGCATTCTCAAAGAAGGTGCGGCGACGTTCTGGTGAAAGTCCGCGCCCTAGAGCCAAATTGTCATACACACCTGCACGACACATTTCGAGCATACTTGCTGAAATGTCTGTTGCTGTAATAGACACGTTTGGTAACAAACCCGGCTTGCGCTGTTGCGTTTCCAGAATCGTCATTGCAATAGAATACGGCTCTTGGCCCGATGAACTGGCTGCAGACCAGATCTTGATTGGGCGCTTGCTTGCCGCTACTTCTGGCAATAATTTGTCAGCTAAAACTGTGAACGGATAAGTATCTCGAAACCACAAGGTTTCGTTAGTCGTCATCGCGTCCACAGCGGCCACTCGTAATTCACGATTGCGCCCTGTAACAACATCACGTAGCAAATCTGATAACGATGCGAGCTTAAACTTCGTCACTAAAGGACTCAGTCGGCTACGCACAAGATATTGCTTGCTATCACCTAACACGATGCCACATTGCGATTCTAGAAAACGGCTAAAGTCACGATACTCTTGATCACTGATTGTAATAGCAGTCATTAATGTCTCTTTTATTGTGTTAATGCAGATTTAACCGCGTTACCCAATTCATCTGGGTTAAATTTCGCAATGAAGGTATTGGCACCTACACGCTCAACCATAGCCTGGTTGAATACACCACTTAATGAAGAATGGAGGATAACATAAAGGTCTTTCAAATCGGCATGTCTGCGAATTTCAGCCGTTAAGGTATAGCCGTCCATTTCTGGCATTTCAATATCGGAAATAACCAACGAAATTTGATCGTAGATATTGCCTTCTTGAGCCATTTCAATCAACTTATTGTACGCTTCTTTGCCATCTTTGACAGATACGACCTCGAAACCGATTGATGTAATCGCACGCTCTACCTGTTTACGCGCGACAGTCGAGTCATCAGCAATCAATATACGGCGTACAATAGGCTTTTCTTGTTCTGCTTGCGCGATTTCTTCACCGATAGCGGAATCCATCGTTTCATCAACCGGCGCAATCTCTGCCAGGATTTTTTCAACGTCAAGGATTTCAACCAGCTCGTTGTCGATGTTCGTCACTGCGGTCAAGTAGTGCGCTTTACCCGCACCGTCTGGCGGTGGCAAAATCGCTTCCCAATGCATATTGATAATACGCTCAACCGATGATACCAAAAATGCTTGGATCGTACGGTTAAATTCTGCGATAACAACAAAACATTTATCCAGATCAGTGGTTGGGCGGCCACCAATTGCCAGGCTCAAATCAATAACGGACACGGTATGGCCGCGGATATGAGCGATACCTTTTACCAGCGGGTGTAGATTTGGCATTGAAGTCAGCTTAGGGCACTGCAGTACTTCTTTCACTTTGAATACGTTAATGCCGTAGCGCTGTCGGCCCATCAGTCGAAAGGTCAATAATTCCAATCGGTTCTGACCGACGAGTTGCGTACGCTGATTCACCGAGTCAAGAATCCCCGTCATATGCTCATCTCCATCTCAAACTTTTTGTTTTTAAATGATACTCTACCACTGGCAAGCACGATACCAGGGAGACAGTATGGCGTATTTCACTTTCACTTCGACACCATTGACTATGACAATATGTAGAGCGCTAATTACAAAGTACGCTAAGTCTATCGGCATTTTGCTCAGTATGTTTAGCTTTTTTGTTCATTCAGCTTCAGATAATCAGATCGAGCAAATAAAAACGGCAGCAGAACAACATATTCTTGCTACAGTTGATCAGCCTGATGGTGGCGAGCTATCTGTTAATGCGGCAGATATCGACTCGAGAATAAAAGCAACGGATTGCCCAGTACCCCTGGATACGTCAGCTTCTTCCACCAGCAGTACTCGAAGCAACATCAATGTTCTAGTGGAATGCCCCCCGGATGACTGGAAAGTCTATGTGCCTGTACGGATCTCGGTATCAGTGCCAATGATCGTCGCAACACGAACACTAGGGAGAGGAGAAATCGTCAGCGCGTCGGATGTCACCACTTCCATGATCGAGCTGCAGCGCTTTCGCAAAGATGGCTTTTCTAACTACGATCAAGTGGTTGGCGCAAAGCTAAAACGCAATGTTCGCCTAGGTGATGTTGTTGAACGTAATGATGTCTGTGTCGTTTGCCGGAATGAAAAGGTCACAATTAAAGCGGTAAATTCTGGCATGACAATCACCACGCAAGGCACAGCATTGCAAGATGGTGCGGCTGGCGATCAAGTAAGAGTGAAAAATGATAAGTCACAGCGTATAATAGAAGGCATAGTGACTGGCATTGCGGAAATCACTGTTAATTTTTAACACCCACTGGTAGCGTGTTTAAACTGATCAATAAAAATGCAAAAAATGACTAAAGTTATTTTTGCACTGGTCGATAGTCTGGATACCAGTATTACGATACAAGGCAAAGGTTAAACATGGCAGGTATAGATAATATACGTTCAGGGCAAATGATGACGACGACAAGTCGTGCACCTGCGCGTAACGATTCCAATGCTACCAGCACGACTGAATCGAAAAAAGCACCCGCACAACAAGACGCTGTATCACTCAGCCAGCAAAGCAAAGCCGTTAGCAAACTTCAAAAAGATATGGCAGCTTCTCCGGCCTATGACAGCGCCAAAGTGGCGGCAATCAAAGAAGCAATCACAAACGGTTCATACAAAGTCGATCCTGAAAAATTGGCCGACAACATGATTAAGTTTGAAAACGAATTGCAAGGCAAAAGCTAGCTGACTTAGGCCGAAGGTAAGTATTTTATGGCAGCATTAGTCGATCTCGTCAATTTCCAACTAGAAAATGCTAAGGCACTTTCTGCTGTTTTGCGTCAAGAAACACAAGCGATAACTGCGCGTGTCTCTACCGAGATTGAGAGTATTGCCAAACAGAAGATGACACTCATTGATCAGCTTAGAACAACTGATCAGCGAATCGCCTCTCACCCGCACGTCAATCAACTTACTGAAGATGAGCACCTAAGTCAGGTTGTTGCTCAAATCCAATCGATCGTCCTCGACTGTCAACAAGTCAACAAAGTAAATGGTGAATCGCTTAGTCGCGCACAGCTGAGTTTCAATAAACTCAATAACATGCTTCAGCGAACTCATGGCAAAGTGGGCATGACCTACAATGCCGGTGGCAAAACCCATACTATTTCGACACTTGGCACCAATATAAAAGCCTAAACGTCACTCCTGCCCCACCATCTCTAGAATGTAGATATAAAAAAGCGACTCATTGTTGCCAATCAGCCGCGGGAAAGATTATCTGGTCTTCTGAAGTAATGCGCTTAGTGCATTAGAACAAGGTTTGTTGACGCTTCTCAGGCACCTGTTGAACTTCTCCGTAATCACGTAGCTTATCCATTTTACGAATATCCAGACGCAACTCTGTAACGTAACTGTCCTCAACAAGATAACTACGCACAACTTCTGCACCACGAATTACACCATCGACCGCACCAGTGGTACTTTCAATACCCAAACGCTGGTCTTGCAGTTCGGCACGTCCACTAACACGCATGCCATAAACTTGTTCTGCTAGCTCACGATAAGCATCAATTTTTGATGCGCGCATCGCTCGTACACGCTTCTCTTCTACTGTGCGGCCAGTTTGCTCACTGACACTCGCATAACCCACTGCCACTAAGATTTCATCTTGACGCATCTGTTGTAGTGGCTGACACCCCACTAATATCAGTGTGGCAATAATAAATAATAACTTCTTCATGCTTCTATCCTATGGACGCAGAATCACAGTGTACGGCTGACGAATGGTTGGGTCTGAGCGAATCAACACGCCATCTTGCGTACGGATACTGTTTAACGTATCTAAGTCACGACCAATACGGTCAGCCGGAAGGAAACCCTGCGCCGTTGCTACAACCACACGGCTCTGCATACCGACCACACGTGCATTGACCAGAACCCCGCCCTCTTGGCGCAGCATCGTGCCGGTCAGTACATACTGAATTTGTTGCTCTTGCGCCAGATCTTGCCAATCACGGCTTAAAGCAAAATCGCCCTGCTGCGTCACTTGGATAGAGCCCGTAGTTTTGAAATCAACCACTTTAAACCCTCGGCGCTGGAACTGATGGATAAAACCTTCCGAGACCGAGTTACCTAACCAGTTTGTTGCATCCATATTTTGTAGATCAACAAACGAGGTAATCGCAATCGGTGTCCGCGCAGATACCGCCACATTAGAAACCATCAGGTCTTCGGTCATGCTTTCAATGAAAAAGTCCATCGTATGACGTGGACTATCCATAAGCATGAACTGGCTTCCCGAGTACGGTTCTTTACCATTGTAAATCGGTGAGTACGCGCACGATGTCAGAAGCGTCATCATCGATGCGGCGACAAGCCACTTTTTCATGGTTTGATTCTCCAGATAATCTGCGGTGATACTGTTCTTGATTAATTCCTTTCTAAGAAAGTGAATATTGGAACAGTCTTTGCTTTTCTTTGTTTGCCTAACGAAGAAAAATCCACCAAACTTCACTGAAATTGTTAAAGCAATATTTATACCCGAACGGTTGTAATCAATGAAAAAAATATTAAACAGTCTGTTTTCAATCACTTTAGTGATGCTTGTGCCTTTTAAAGTAATGGCATCTTGGTATGAAGTCACAGGCGTTGCCACTATCGTTTCTTCAGAAGAGACGGCAAGGCTCCATGCGTTGGAAGACGCGCTGTTCAAAGCCGTCAATTTTTCGGGCGCAGATATTGGCAGTATTAGCAACTTGATGCCGCTATTAGAAGAAAGCCGCAACGAATACCAGTTTACCAATCATGAAGTCCGTTACATTTTGGTCGAGTCTGAACGCAAACGTCGCGGTAAAGTCGAGGTAAAAATCCGCGTTGATATTTATCCATCGGCAACGGGTTGCCACACCGATCAATACAAAAAGACAATGCTGGTCGGCAATATTGAGGTCGCATCACCACAACAAGCAGTGATGGGACAAATTTATCAAGTTGGTGACGATTTTAGCCACGTAGTGAACCGCCAACTTGATCAAACCTCACGCAGCTTTGTGTCTGTTGGTACAACGGACTATTCAATAAGCAGCAACTATCCTGCTCGCACTCAAATGATCGCGCAAGACAATGGCGCACAATACATCATTGGAGGGGTCATTACCGATCTCACTGCAACGGTCGAATCTCAGCTACTGCAAGATGACATCATCAATCGTCAGTTTGCGTTAGAGATGAAAGTATTTGATGGTAAAACTGGCCATGAAGTCTTCAACAAAGCCTACCGTGAAGTGGCGCGTTGGCCATTTGCCAAAACGAGCCAAGTAGATACTCGCAGTGCGCGCTTTTGGGCGTCGACCTATGGCGAGATGATGCTTCGCGTTAGTCGCAATATTATGTTGGATCTGGAGTCGGAGCTATCTTGCAAAATTACACTGCCAGAGGTTGTGGCAGTCTTCGGTAATACCGTAACGATGGATCTCGGCCGTATGCACGGCGTAAAAGAGGGAGACAAATTACAGCTTTGGCACACCGCGTCGTTTATCGACCAAAATGGATTACCAAGAAACAAAGTCTCGCAAAGCGAAATTACATTAACGGTATCACGCATATACGAACACGAAGCGGAACTGACGATTGATCAGCCAAATTTAGCGTCTAGCGTTCAAATTGGCGACGTAATGAACAAGATCCTATAAAAGCAAACATTAAGTCTTGAGATATGCTCACTTTTGAATATCATAGGCAGCGCATCTTATTTGATTATACCAATGACCGTAGCGAATCGTTCACGTGATGCTGATACAGATCTAGGTAGATTGCTAGATTTGAACTCAGTAAAACAGTGCAATGAACTGCAACTATTGGTATTACGCCCCCATGGCACAGCTGGATAGCGCAGTCCCCTCCTAAGGGACAGGTCGTAGGTTCGAATCCTACTGGGGGCGCCATATCATAGCCTTAGTTCCCACTTGAGCTAAGGCTTTTTTGTATCCACTATTTCGAGCTTCACAGAGCGTTTCCAAGTAACGTGTGAGACAATTTCCTCAGTAATCAATATGCTCGCCTCGCTCCTTTACTCGACGAGATAAAACCTTTTACTGTTCCGACCTCTTCCCCTTGAAATCATTTCAACAAGCCCTATTTACAGTTTTGTATTTTATTACTTTAATTATCTATGAGTTTTGCTTACCCTTTTAGCTATTAATAAAATTATTAGTTAGCACTATGTCTAAGAGCAATTTAATAACTAACACTG
>NZ_WXWT01000288.1:0-10083 GCF_009904725.1 Vibrio sp. V43_P6S15P86 | reverse complement strand
TGTTTACTGGAATTTTGCTGCCTAGTAGTAGGGCGCCAACTTCTGACATGTAGATAAGCTGAGTTACTGACATTGCTGCAATAACAAAACGTGTCATTTCATTATCAATTGATGCCGCTAAAATTGCCGGGATAAACATATCCGCAAAGCCAACAACAATAGTCTGTGATGCGGCGACAGCTTCTGGAATTTGCAGTAGCTCTAGGTATGGAATGAATGGCTGACCTAGAATTTCAAATACAGGAGTGTACTCTGCAATCACTAATGCCACGGTACCTAGACCCATAACCACAGGCAGTACACCAAACACCATGTCGATTGCGTTATGTACGCCTTCTTTAAATACAGACTGAACAGATGTTACCTGACCCGCGCGCTTAAGTGCTAGATCCATACCCCATGAGAATGTGGTGTGGCCTTCTGGTACGGCGTCAGCATCTTTATCTGGGTTGCTGCCATCAATGTAGCGATCTTTCTTCAGGCTTAGCGGCGGTAAGCGAGGAATGATAACCGCAGCGACAATACCTGCTAAACAGATTGCGCCGTAGAAAGGTAGGAACAGATGCTCTAACTGTACCTGAGCGATAACCACTAAGCTAAACGTGATCGATACTGCTGAGAACGTTGTCCCGACAACAGCGGCTTCACGCTGAGTATAGAACTTATTTTCGTACTGTTTGCTGGTTAGCAAGATACCAACACTGCCGTCGCCTAACCAAGACGCCATACAGTCAATTGCGCTACGGCCAGGCAGGTTGAATACCGGGCGCATTATTTTACTCAGTAACGCGCCAAACAGCTCAAGAAGACCAAAGTTCAGAAGAAGCGGAAGGAGTAGGCCCGCAAAAATGAACACCGCAAACAAAGTTGGTAGAAGACCGGTAAGAACAAGGCCACCTGTATTTTCTTCCCAAATCGCTTTTGGACCCACTTGGAAGAATGTCATTAATACGGCTGCACCACCGATTAAGCGAACAATAAGCCAAAGTGGCGATGGATTGAAAAGACCGTTTAAAAATCCATTACGTAAAATCGCTGCAGGCTTGAAAATTTTGCAAAGAACAGAAGCGACTGCCATGAAAGCGATGATACTGGTGACGATAGCGATCAAGGTATCGCCTAATACTGCCGGGATGACTTTTGCCATAACCGCAACAGGGATAGTTAGGCCGCCATCGTATGAGATCGGAGCCATAAAGAGTAGAAGACCGATAAGGGAAGGGATGAAAAACATCCAAAAGTTGCCCTTAGGTGCTTCAGTAGCATTAGTGGTATTATGCATAGTTGTCTCGTGTTACTACTAGTCAATACTTGCCATTTCCATGACATAAATATTCACTAAACATCCGTATTTAATCACAGTTTTGCGGAGGGTACCCGCAAACTGCATCCATTGCAATACTATTCATTAAATACATCTAGTTATTCAGCCGATTTGTCGGGTAATTGGTCAAATAACGTATAAGTGTATATGAATATGTTGCTTGTGTTAGAAAATTGTAGCACGGGGCGAGGGCAGCGCAGAGAATTATGGGGCGCATTGTGACTGGAATAATAAAACGCTAAACAAATGTGACTTTGATCTAACTAACTTTTTGCCGGAAGCCCTGTTAGCCCTAGCTCTTATAAGGTTTTTTAGCTGCGTTACAACACGATAAAACGTTTATTATGATGTGTAGCGGTGAGAGAGTTGAGCTACAACCGATTGAAGCATTCGGCCTCAATCGGTTCGAGATTTTATGCTTTTTGTTGGCGACTAAGCACGTAAAGGTAACTCCAGTAGATCAGAGCCGTAGCGAAAGCCAATATCGCAGGGAAAACGAGCGTATATAATCCATATACCACGAATAGTGCGGCTCCCGCGACACCGCCAAGCAAGAATCCGAAGAAAATGAATAGGAATAGCTTTGCTTTACGTCTATCAAATTGACGACCTCTTAAGCTTTCTCCAATCATAATCCCCAGATCGGTGATGATCCCAGTCATATGTGTGGTTCTGACTACTGCGCCGCTGAATGTAGTGATCATTGCGTTTTGTAATCCACATGCTGCTGACGCTAGATATTGGCCGTACAAATCCCCTTGCACCAAAAAGCCCAAACTGAGTAGGAGCAAGCTCCCTTCTATGCACAGTGCAACACCATATCTTCGCCCTAGTTTTAACGCACTGCTCTCAATAAAAAAGCCGCTAAAGGCAGCACCGATCAAAAAGCTAAATACGATGAAGAGCAGGTGAATGGAGCTATCCACACCTGTTAGCAAGCTGTTCCCTAGCTGAGTTACGGTTCCCGAAAGATGTGTTATCGCTTGATGTTGAAAGCCGAGAAGACCAACGGCATTGACGCAGCCCGCGAGAAGGGCAAGTAGAAACGCGCCATATTCCACCCAACGAGGAAGTCTGGAAATCACAATAAAACCCCACCAAATGTTAGGAGCCGATTATAACGCTCACACCGCGTTACGAAACCCCTTACAGTAAAACTCGGTTGATCATTCTCAAAAAAATCTCATTTATAGAGCTTTTGCGTTGACCGTGATAACGACATAGAGGGGGATTTCCCCTACCTGATGTGTTCCATTGTACATTCGAAACTCACCCATCCATGTTTCCTCTGCTCATAGATGGAAACCGTTGGTTGGTGGAACTCTTTATCAGTAAAAAGACCGACGGGAATGATCATGATTTCAGGAAATGTAGAGACCAATAAGCGCATTGTCGTGCCGCAAGAAGGGCAAAACTCATACTGAACCTCGCTGCCATCATCCCCCATTCGCGTATAGCAGGTGACCTCACCGTTTAAAGTTACGTGCTCTTTATCAAAGCGAGCCTGTACCCCAAATACACTGCCTGTCCGCTTCTGGCATTCAAAGCAATGGCAGACAGACGTACGGATGGGTTCTCCCTTACAACGGATCTCAACTAAACCGCAGGCGCATTCGCATGTATGAATGGTTGTTGTCATCGTGATTACCTATTCTTCCCAATACACCAATGAATTTGGAACACTGAGAGCAGTGTCAGTGGCCAGTTATGAAATCTGGGCTTGAAAATCATTTGGATACAGTCAGTTTAGTTTAATTTTGAAACACTTGAAGGGATGAAATCATTTGGGTATACAATGCTATACTCGCTTTTCATTTATACCTTTAAACAAGGAAGTCTTCATGGCTCACAAAAGAATCCTGCCGATACCACTTATTCTTCTTATTCCGATCGTATTATTGGTCGTGGTTGTGATCGCGGGTGTTTATCGCTTTAGTTTGTCTGATGAAGAGATCATGGCTAAGTTCCCTCAAACGGAAGCAGAAACCAATGTTATTGTGCAAGAGACGCTGGGAATTACTTCACACAACCCATGGACGATTCAAGTACCAGAGCAGGGAGCGGTCACTTTTCTTGATGAGTGGGATAAAGAAAACGGCTATTTGATAGGCGATTATGATGCAGGTGCGACAAAAGGTCAGGTACTCGTTCCAACTGCGTTTATTAGTCAGCGTGAGATTGAGAGTGTTTCATGGATTGCTGCACCGATGATTGTAACGATACAAGGTAGCGGTTCGTTTAACTATGTTGGCTTGTTTAAGTTTGACTCCGTGCCGAGCCGAGTTGTCCTTTTAGACAGTATTTTTGTCGGTGACCGCGTTAAATTTACCCAAATCACATGGGAAAGTGATGCCATTATCACGCTTTCATATTTAGCGCATGGTGACGATCAAGCAATGGCAGATACGCCAAATCAATTAAATTCATCCACATTAAAGCGTGTAGGGAATAACTTACATATGCAACAGTGATGAATTTTTTTTGAGTTCTGTAAAAATTCAGTGTTTTCTGCGCTAGATCTCGAAATTTCATAGTGATTTCTTATACGGGAATGCATAAGCTATGAGCCTTGTTTGAAAGGAGATAGTAATTCCCGTGTCTACAAATGAAATTACAAGACGGTTGCCGAATCTGACAAGTCGTAGAGCGCTGCTGTTATACTCCTTGCCAGTTTTAGTTGCGATTGGTGTTTCTCACTCTCTCAAAGAGTCATCTTTAACCAAAACCATCGCATTGAACCTGCCTGAATCTCAGGTCGTTGAAAAAATTCTTGATGCGACAACTGCCGAAGTTGTCACTCCCCCGAACTTCGAATATCAAATCCAAGCAGGTGACAACCTAAGCACTATTTTTAGCCAGCTCGGTTTCGGTTACAGCTCGTTAATGAAAGTAATGGAAACGGATTTGAACTACCTTGCACTTGATACACTAAAGCCGGGCAACACGCTCCGCTTTTGGCGTGATGATGCGACAGGCGAGTTAGAGAAAATGGAACTGCAATTTTCTATTGCAGATAAAGTGGTCTACCAACTAAATAGTGATGGTAGCTATGACTTTACCGATATCTCGATTCCTGGCGTGTGGAGCCAAGAGCCATTGGTTGGTGTTATTCAAGGCAGTTTCTCTTCTTCTGCAAGTCGATTAGGTCTAACGTCGGCAGAAGTGAGTCAAGTTGTGAGCTTACTCAAAGAGCAACTCAACTTTGGGCGTGATCTTCGTGCAGGTGATCGATTTGAAGTCGTTCGTCGTTCGCAAAGCATCAATGGTGTGCCAACGGGCAAGAACGAAATTGAGGCGATTAAGATCTACAATCGCGGACGTGAAATCACGGCTTACCTTCATACCGATGGTCAATTCTACAATGCTAAAGGCGAGAGCTTGCAGCGCGCATTCCAGCGTTATCCTGTAAGTAGCCGTTGGCGTATCAGTTCTGGCTTCAATCCTAATCGTTTACATCCAGTAACGGGGCGTGTCGCACCGCACAACGGTACTGACTTTGCCGTGCCAACCGGTACACCAGTCGTTTCTACTGGTGACGGTACAGTAATCATGACTCGTAAACACCCTTATGCGGGTAACTACGTGGTTGTTGAGCACGGCAGCAAATACAAAACCCGCTACTTACACCTAAGTAAGATTCTGGTGAAGAAAGGGCAAAAGGTTTCTCGAGGCCAGCGTATCGGTCTTTCCGGTAAAACAGGTCGAGTGACAGGGCCACACCTTCACTATGAATTGATTGAATACGGCCGTCCAGTTAACGCTATGCGAGCAAACATCCCAATGGCGAGTTCTGTTCCTAAGAAAGAGATGGCTACTTTTGTCGCAAACAGAGATGAAATGGATAAACTGTTACGCGATAAAGAGAAAGCGGTGCTGTAATAAAGTACTTCGCTCAAAAAACAAAAAAGAGACTAAGCATAGCTTGGTCTCTTTTACTTTGTGCATTAACTAGATTTGAATTCTATGACAGCAGTCTGTTCAGTACGTTAGGCACTCCGCACTTCACGTTCATTTATCAGGTGTACGATTTCTTCAACACTGTGTGGACGAGAGTAAAAATAACCTTGGATGTAGTGGCAGCCCATTTCAATTAACTTTTGTAGTGCTCTATCGTCTTCTACGCCTTCGGCAATCAAATCCACATCAAGCAGCTCTGCCAATTGCGCTATCAAAAACACTACTTGTTCAGAGGTTGTATTTGAGAGCATGTTCTGCACAAAGGTAGCATCGATTTTGATGCTATCAATCGGATAATTGTGTATATAGTTCAAGCTTGAGTATCCCGTACCAAAATCATCCAGTGCGACTTTAAAACCCAAGTATCGCAACGAGTTAAGTACCATCTGTTCACGGCCACTTTGTGAGAGTAAGACGGTCTCGGTGAGCTCTATAACAAAGTCTTTTGCTTCGTGCTGATACTTTTCAACCATGTTAGTTAAGTGGTTAATATAGCGGTTAGAGTCAACCAGCTCATACGCAGAGCAATTGATAGAGAGTTTGACTTTGTATCCTAAGTTGGCTTCGAGCTCTTGTTTTGCGATACATGCGAGTTCAATAATACGTTCACCCAACTCGATAATCAGGCCTGATTGTTCGGCAGCTTCAATGAATTCCGCAGGGGAGATGTTTCCGTAAACATTGCTGTTCCAGCGGGCTAGGATTTCAAAGTAATTCCAGCGATCGCTTGTGATATCTACGATTGGCTGAACAACGACATACAACTCTTCGCTATCATGTATGTCAGCGCTAAGTTGAATGCGCATAGCTTCAATAAGCTGAGTTCTACGGTGATAAAGGGCGCTAAGATGTGTGTCGTAATGCTGAATTCGTGTATCGCGATGTTTTTTACAGTCTTTGAGAGCGAGGCTAGCATTCAAAATTAGCTCATCGCTGTTCAACATATGTACTGGGGCACGTGCAATACCAATACTAACGGTGAAAGAAATCCGGTTAGATTTGTCGCTGTAGCCGCTTTCAATTTTGTCGAGTACTTCCTGACACACGGCGACAGGATCTTCGTCGTACGTGATGAAGGCGAATTCATCTCCTGCAACACGGAACGCATTGTTTGGCGACGACAAGCTCTGTTGAATGGCGTTAGCTGTGAACTTAATGATTTGGTCGCCGATATAGTTTCCGTTGATATCATTGATCGATTTGAAATTATCGATATCAAGATACGCCAAACTGAATGGGCGAGTCGCCTGCTGCGTTAATGTCTCCAAGGTATCAGCTAAACAGCTACGGTTGAGCAGTCCAGTTAGGTTATCATGCGATACCTCATAGCTAAGCTGATTAAGAAGCTTATCTGAACGTTCACTGACCCACTTTTCACGTAAGCTATGAATAATGACATTGGCATAAAATCGGTGGAAGTCGAGGATATCTTGCGCTTCTTTCGCGTGGATGCTTCGGGTAAAGGTAGACAGTAAAATTCCCAGAACTTCGCCATTTTGTGTCTTCAATGGCAGGCCAATATAAGCTTGAATGCCATCTTCTTGAAACATCTGATCTTCAGGAAAACGCTTGTATACCTGGTCTTGATAGAAAATATGTTCGCCAATGTCTTTCGCCACTTTTTCACAGGGGGTGCCTGAAAGGTGGTAGCTTAGGTTGTATGTAATTTTTCCATTGCTGGCGAAGGAAATGGTATGAGCCGAATGCTGAAGATGCGCAACTTCTACAACGCAAGTGCAATGGCTCTGCAATTGTTGATGAATATCTAATGTGACTCGGTTTAGCTGAGCCGTGCCGTTTAGCTTCAATATCTCATCAATTTTGTGGAAACTGATTTGTACCTGACCCATTGAGCATTTCACCTAGCGTTGTTATTAACATATCGTGTAAGACACGACGAATTATTATTTGATATGCATCAAATAAACTATCGGTTACTAAGGCAGATTTTTCAAATTTTGTGAACGAACAAATCATTATTTTCATGTTTTTATGCTTGAACCTTTTAAAGGTATAGCGATAAAAACGCTAAGCTAGGCGCGCTTCTCCTCTTCTAATCGCGATTTGAGATAATCGAGGAACAGCTTAGTTCGGGTATGCTGATAATCCAGCTTTGGATAGTAGGCATATACAGTGGCTTTATCCGCTGTGATATCGGGCAGGATAGGGACTAACGCGCCGGATTTGAGATCATCTTTGATCATGACGTTATTCGTCATCAGAATACCCATGCCTCTTTTGGCACCATGAAACAGCGCTTCTGGGTTGGTCGTGGCAAAGTTACCGGACAAGCTGATACGTTTGCCTCGATTTGTTTTGATTTCTCGTGAGGGCTTTTCACCCCAAATCAGGACATTATGCTCTGTCAGATCCTCAACGCATTGTGGGGTGCCGTATTTTTTTAGGTAACTAGGCGCAGCGTAAAACTGGGCTTTATGTTCGAAAAGCGCAGTGGCTTTGAAACTCAGAGAGTTCAGTTGCTCTAATTCCCGGCTAATAAACAGGTCTAAGCTTAGCTCTGGCAATTGGCCTGGTAGCGTTGTCGTTAATTGAAGCGTGATGTCTGGATATTTCTCAAGAAAATCATCTAGGTAATGCACCAAAAACTTAGAACCAACCGCCAGTGTCGCGCCAATTTTCAATAACCCCGCTGGTGATTGATTGACTGAGCGAGTTTCATCTAATACTGATTGCCATGAATCCAACTGATTTTTTGCTCGTTGATAAAACAGCGCACCAGCTTCGGTTTGGCTAATAGAGCGGGTCGTGCGTTTAAGTAGCTGAACGCCAATTTTATCTTCTAGCCATTGAACTCGTTTACTGATAGCTGAGCTGGTGGTATTGAGTTTCCGCGCTGCGGCATTAAAGCTACCTTCTTCGACCACACGAATATAACTCTTCACGCTTTGAATCCAGTCCATTGTGTCTCCTTGGGAATTAATTCCTTTCCAACTTAGCTGATTATCATCTTTGAGTATTAAATATACACTGTTTGCCATCAATCTGTCACAAAGTAGGAGGAACGTTTGCGTAAAACACCATTGTTATTAGCGATGATGATCATTGCCACAGGCCAAGTTGGCGTTAGTATTTATCTTCCTTCTTTACCATTGATTGGTCATGACTTGAATTTGCCGCAACATTCGATTCAGAATCTCGTCACACTATTTCTCGTTGGTTTCGGTATCTCTCAGCTTTTTTATGGCCCATTGTCTGATGCGATTGGTCGTCGACCAGTATTTATTCTGGGCCAAAGTGTGTACCTAGTTGGTACGGTTATTTGTATCGCCTTTTCGGACAACATTATTGCTCTTGAAGCGGGGCGGTTACTTCAAGGTTTGGGAGCGGGCAGTGCCTCGGTGCTTGGTCGCTCCGTATTGCGTGACAGTTATGACGGTATGCAATTAACCAAAGCGCTATCTTATATTTCAGTCACGGCATCTGTGATGCCAATTATTGCTCCGCTGTTTGGTGGTTGGATTGCTTTTCACCTGAGTTGGCATGCTGTCTTTGTGTTTGTGCTGATTTACTTAATGGCAATTTTTACGCTTGGTTTATTGGTGCTGCCAGAAACGCTGCCTTACCCGAAGCGAAAATTTAAAGTAGGCCAGGTGAGTGCAAATTATTTGCGCCTGTTAACGAATACTCAAGTGATTGGTAGTGCGAGCTACAACTGGCTTAGTTATTTATCGGCTCTGGTCACGCTCTCCTTGTATCCATTTTTAATGCAACAAGAGTTAGGCTTAACGGCGGCAGATTACGGTTCTTTGATGATCATACCGTCAGTTGGTTTGCTGACGGGTAGCTTGGTGCTTAATTTGATCAACGCTCGTTACAAAGCTCAGCAAATCTTGCTGATGAGTTTCGCGATTGTTGCTATTGCTGGCTTCATGTTGTTGGTTACCCCCTTCAGTGTATTTTCATTGCTGACGGCATTCACGTGTTTAAGTTTTGCCCAAGGCATGTCATTCCCAGTATCGATCAGTTTGCTACTTTCGCCACATAAGCAACAGGCAGGCGCGGTTTCTGCGTTATCTGGCTCTATTCAAATGTGTTTAGCAGGTTTGTTTGGTGGGTACTTAGTAGACTCATGGGTTACGAATCAGCAGCAGCTTGGGGTGTTTTATCTGTTTATTGCGTTACTTTCTTGCTGTGTGCTTGCATTGAGTCAATTTCGTAAAGTACCCAAAGGGACGATTCAAGCAGAAACTTCCACCTGAATATACTTGCAACCAGAAGGTCGGCTTTCTAAAATGCGCAGCTAAATTAAGTCTGGCCTGTTGTGTATACTGAATGACTTGGTTTGAAAGGAAGAGGGCGAACCTTGATACTTCTCTCAAGCTTAGAATACATTTCTGCCCAAATGACTATCCGATCTCTAATCGTTAGGTGAAAGAATGCAACAAAACGAATTTGAAACACTGGTAAAAGAAATTACTCAGCAAGAAAGCATGCCAAAGGCACTTGAAATCTTGAAGGCGTGTGAGGAAGAAGAAGTTGCACAAGCGGCACAATCCCTAACGGGTCAGTTTGGTCTTGCAGAAGTTGATGGCGAGAAACGTATTTACCATATTACCACTCAAGAAGACGAGTCCGGAGAAGAGCAAGAATACGTGGAGCACGTCATGAATGAAGGCGATCACTTGATCAAATTTGCTGCGTGGTTCTTTGAAACATTCTTTGAAATCAAACAGAAAGATACGTACGTCGCAGCGGGTAAAACATACCAACAACCTAAGCGATAGACGCTCATTTCAAAAAATCCACGAAAACCAAACTGAAAGTTAATTACAAAATAAATG
>NZ_WXWT01000118.1:0-10089 GCF_009904725.1 Vibrio sp. V43_P6S15P86 | reverse complement strand
AAGTAACACAGATCACGATAAAACTGTAATGGATTGCAAGTATGAGTAATTTTTACCCATATTAGAGTTTTTGCTTAAATTTTGGGGCGTTTAGATGAAACTTTTTTTATCAATAAAATACAATCGGTTATGACGTTTTGTGCAACTTATTTAAACGTTTGCACTGGCAAGTGTTGATGTAAATCAAATAGTCGTAGACAATATTGCCCCGTGTCGGACTCTCCTCCAGCGAGTACAGTGTGTACTTTTGAGACATAAGTGACTTAAATGACCTCAACACGTCGTGTTTCCAAGAATCGGAAATGCAACTTCTTGAGGTTCTTTGGGCCCATAGACTTTACCTATCAACGTAATAGGTAAGACCAATTTTCTATTTTGAGGTGCCATTGATAGGGTTGGCTCATTCTCTAGCCGTATCCGGGCACACAATAAGTACCTCGTTTTTAAGGGAAAGATGATGGTAATACCAGAAAACAGCAGCATCGTTATTTTTGGTGCTTCAGGTGACCTTACGTACCGTAAGCTCATTCCTGCTTTATACCACCTCTACGCGAACAAGCAGCTTCCAGAGAATTTTGCCATTCTGGGTGTAAGTCGCACTGAATACAGTGATGAGTCTTACCGCGCGAAGCTGAAAAAATCGCTTCAGGAAATGGAAAAGACTGAGCCAGAAACGCTTGATGCATTTATTAACCATCTGCACTACCAAGCTATCAATACTTCTGACACACAAGATTACAGTAAGCTATCTTCTCGTTTAGACCAACTTGCTGACGAATATCGTTTCGATCAGCGCAATACGCTTTTCTACTTAGCAACCCCACCAAGTTTATACAGTGTGATTCCTGCAAGTCTTGCAGCACACGGCCTAAACAAAGAAGAAGATGGTTGGAAACGCCTGATTATTGAGAAACCATTCGGTTATGACCTTGAATCAGCGCGTATTCTGGATAAAGAAATTCACGAGCACTTCCAAGAGCATCAAATTTACCGAATTGACCATTACTTAGGTAAAGAGACGGTACAAAACCTTCTTGTACTTCGCTTCTCAAACGCGATGTTTGAGCCGCTTTGGAACCGTAACTTCATTGATTATGTTGAAATCACGGGCGCAGAATTCCTCGGCGTAGAGGAGCGTGGTGGTTACTACGACAACTCGGGTGCCGTGCGCGATATGTTCCAAAACCACCTGCTACAAGTATTGGCGATGGTGGGTATGGAGCCACCAGCACAGATCAATGCAGATTCGATGCGTGATGAAGTCGTTAAAGTACTCCAGTGTTTAAAACCTTTGGACGAAAACGCTCTGCGTAACGATCTAGTATTAGGTCAATACACCGCTTCTGAAGTTCGTGGACAAAGTCTACGTGGCTACCGTGAAGAGCCGGGGGTTGCAGATGATTCTCGTACCGAAACTTACATCGGTTTGAAAGCATACATTAACAACTGGCGTTGGAATGGCGTGCCATTCTACGTGCGTACTGGTAAGCGTCTTCCAACACGCGTTACTGAAGTGGTTATCCACTTTAAACAAACACCGCACCCAGTGTTTGGTCAAAACGCACCAGAAAACAAGCTGATCATTCGCATTCAGCCAGACGAAGGTATTCAAATGAGCTTTGGCTTGAAAGAGCCAGGCGCAGGCTTTGAAGCGAAAGAAGTGAAAATGAACTTCCATTACGCTGACCTACAAGAAACGCAAATGCTAACTGCGTATGAGCGTCTTCTACTTGATGCTTTGAATGGTGATGCTACGCTGTTTGCACGTAGTGATGCGGTGGAAGCGTGTTGGCAGTACGTACAGCCAATTTTAGATTTTAAACAAGATCCACAATCCCTCTTCGGGTACGCATGCGGCACATGGGGTCCTAAAGAGTCAGACGACCTGCTACAGCGTGATGGTCGCGCTTGGCGCTTCCCATGTAAAAACTTAACAGATACGGATTACTGTGAACTATGATCAACCATAAGATCTACCAAACAGCAGAGCAGGTAGTTGAAAGCCTAGCTAACGACATGAAAGCGTTCAGCGAAATGGGCCGACCTGTTCACATCTCTCTTTCTGGCGGCAGCACTCCTAAAATGCTGTTCAAACTGTTGGCTTCAGAGGCTTACGCAACCTCTATTCAGTGGCAAAATCTCCACTTCTGGTGGGGTGACGAACGTTGTGTCGCACCTGACGATGCGGAAAGCAACTACGGAGAAGCGAACGCGCTACTGTTTAGCCAAGTAAACATTCCAACAGAAAACATCCACCGTATTCGCGGTGAAGATGACCCTAAAGTGGAAGCGGAACGCTTTGCGAAAGAGATGTCAGAGGTGATTCCGACTGAAAACGGAACCCCTGTGTTTGACTGGATCTTATTAGGTGTTGGCGCAGATGGTCACACAGCTTCTCTGTTCCCTGGCCAAACGAATTATGATGATGCGAATCTATCTCTTGTGGCGTCTCATCCTGAGTCGGGCCAGCTTCGTGTGTCAAAAACGGCACGCGTTTTAGAAGCAGCAAAACGCATCAGTTACTTAGTGCTTGGTGCAGGAAAAGCGGACATCGTTGAAGAGATCAACAGTTCACCTGCACACGCACTGCCATACCCAGCGGCTAAGATTCAAGCGAAATCTGGCCTGACGGAATGGTATTTAGATTTGGACGCAGCAGCAAAAATTGCTTAAAACGCTGCTCGTCAATGAAACAAAATTGGAGAGAAACAATGAAAGGTGATATCGGTGTAATTGGCCTAGCGGTAATGGGTCAAAACCTTATCCTAAACATGAACGATCACGGCTTCAAAGTGGTCGCTCACAACCGTACTGCTGCTAAAGTAGACGAGTTCCTGGAAGGTCCAGCAAAAGGCACGAACATCATCGGTGCATACTCTCTAGAAGAACTAGTAGAGAAGCTAGAAACGCCACGTAAAGTGATGTTAATGGTTCGCGCAGGTGATGTGGTAGACAAGTTCATCGACGCGCTAGTCCCTCTACTAGACAAAGGCGACATCATCATCGATGGTGGTAACACAAACTACCCAGATACAAACCGTCGTGTTGCTGCACTACGCGAAAAAGGCATCCACTTCATCGGTACTGGCGTATCTGGTGGTGAAGAAGGTGCACGTTTTGGCCCATCTATCATGCCTGGCGGCGCTCCAGAAGCTTGGGAAGCGGTTAAGCCAATCTTCCAAGGTATCTCTGCAAAAACTGATGCAGGTGAGCCTTGTTGTGACTGGGTTGGTAACGACGGTGCGGGCCACTTCGTTAAGATGGTACACAATGGCATCGAATACGGCGACATGCAGCTGATCACAGAAGCTTACCAGTTCATGAAAGACGGTCTTGGTATGTCTGCAGACGAGATGCAAGCGGTATTCGCTGAGTGGAACAACACTGAGCTAAACAGCTACCTTGTTGAAATTACGGCTGACATCCTTGGCTACAAAGATGAAGACGGTGAGCCTCTAGTTGAGAAAATCCTAGACACTGCTGGCCAAAAAGGTACAGGTAAATGGACGGGTATCAACGCTCTAGACCTAGGTATTCCTCTAACGCTAATCTCTGAGTCTGTATTCTCTCGCTGTCTATCTGCATTGAAAGATCAACGTGTTGAAGCTGAGAAACTGTTCGGTAAGACAATCACACCAGTTGAAGGTGATAAGCAAGAGTGGGTTGACGCACTACGTCAAGCGCTTCTAGCGTCTAAGATCATCTCTTACGCTCAAGGCTTTATGCTAATGCGCGAAGCATCAAATGAGAATGGCTGGGACCTAAACTACGGTAACGTTGCTCTTATGTGGCGTGGTGGTTGTATCATCCGCAGCGCGTTCCTAGGCAACATCCGTGATGCATACGAAGCAAACCCAGAACTAGCATTCCTAGGCTCTGATGATTACTTCAAAGGCATCCTACAAAACAGCCTAGTAGCATGGCGTAAAGTGGCAGCTAAGTCTCTAGAAGCAGGCATCCCAATGCCATGTACGACTTCTGCACTAACGTTCTTAGACGGTTACACAACAGCTCGTCTACCTGCGAACCTACTGCAAGCTCAACGTGACTACTTCGGTGCTCACACTTACGAGCGTATCGACCGTGAGCGTGGTGAATTCTTCCACACGAACTGGACTGGTACAGGCGGCGACACAGCGTCTACAACTTACGACGTGTAATCCGCAGTCAGTAAACGGATAAAAGCAAAAGGGTGCCCAATTGGCATCCTTTTTTGTGTCCGTAAGATATTGAGATATTGGTAGATTTGAAAGTTACATCAAACCTTGACTCGTTACGCACTTCTCAGAAATGGGAAAGCATGCTTTTGCTAGCAGTTTAATATTTCTTTTCGAAGATGAAGCCAAGCCGCTCTCTTGCATCTCCTCAACTACAAGGTCAAGGTAATAGAAATGACACAACAGAAGCCCCCATTTTACACAGCTTTCGTGTTGCTTATTTTCATATTACTGATCATTTACTCCATTTATCGCCTTTATCATCATTTCGCTTTCGAATCTCTACCGCTTCAGCTCAGTAGTGGCTTTCAAGTGGTCTACATTGATGCGTCATATGTTTTAAGTATCGCAAGCTTACTCTTGTGTCCTACATTATTGGTTTATATTTTATTTGATCGAATGACACAGTTAGTCAAAGTGCCGATTAAAGTGATAACCATAACAGTTGTCTTGTCCCTTATCGTTGCTATTCCAGTTCAAATTTTGGAATTTGGGCGATTGAGGTATATTGCAGAAAATAATGGTTACTCAGCGTGCCCACCTTTCACAATCGCGTCCAGTGGGATGTCGATTGAAGCTATGGTGAAAGATGAGAGGCTTTGCTTGGATGCTGAGATTAATCGCATTGCGGTGTATGGCTATTTTCACGAACTCGAACGGATTGATAACTATATCAAGTCACAGGAAAATTACACTCAATAGAAAAGAGCGCTAGGCGCTCTTTTCAGTGGTCGTTTTCTTGTTTTGATAAAACCTGTCTTTGAGGTAGAGAATTGCGCTGACCACAAGAGCCACTACAGAAACAATAAATAGGGCATACATGCTAAGAATCCATGCGAATGTAGCCGTCAAAAACGCAATGAAGGAAAACATTCTGCTGAAAGACATCACATGGCCAAGTTTGCTACTTTTCATAAACGCCTCCCAAAGCTGAGTGGGGATAGACAAGTGTGCTCATATACCACGCTTTGATTGTCTGTTCTTTTTTGGCGTTTCACACAAAAAAGTGGCTAAAGATTTCTCAAAAAAGGTGAAATATTGAACTGGTAGACAAATCCATAAACGGATTTACAAATATATGAATGCATTTGTCTATCACTTCAAAGTTTTTGCTGTGCAGATTAAGGCCTTTTAACGCTATTATTGCAGCCTTCGAGTTTACTAGGCGTAATTTCAAGTCAATAATTCCGGGAAGCTCATCCTCATTATCAGTCACGATGAAAATCACTTTTCTTTGCTTAACAATACTTTATTGAATATGTGTGATTGCATCAGGTTTGAGAATGAAACTAAGGTTGCAAGAAAGGCGAAAAAGAGTGCTAGGTAAGCCTTTGAACTACGCCTATAATTAGCGCCCACATGGAGGATGTTTAATAAATGAACATCCTCTATTTTTTGAAACCAGCAACAAGGATCCAGTAAAACGTGTTTTTCTGGTGTTGTTTACGTTGACCAAGAAGGTGATTAACACAACAAATTGAGGTTCTAAGATGACTCTTAACAAGTACTTTGTTTTCATTCCGGCAGAATTGGATCAGGAAATACACAAGGACAACCAAGTGATCTCTGAGAAGGAAACTCAACGTCAGGCATTAGTAAAACAGGCGCAACAACAAGGTGGCCTGTAAGCTAGGTTTCAAATAGAAAGAGCACCGCAAAAGTGCTCTTTTTGTATCTGAGGTTATGGATTAACCCAATATGCCGAGGCTTTTCAGCTTTCTATAAATTGTATTTCGACTGACGCCAAGCATACGAGATGTTTTGCTGATGTTCCCCTGATTGGCTTGATATGTTTTGAGCAGTTTGTCTTCGACGGTTGCACGCAGTTCTAACGTGGGTTCGGCAGCGGTTGTTACGTCTTGAGCCTGGCTGAGTTTCTTACTCAAGTGAGTCGGTACGTGAGCGAGCTCCAACGTTTCTTCACCTTGCGCCATTAATGCGGATACTTTGATTAAACTATCGAGTTCACGCAAGTTTCCTGGCCAAGAGTAAGAAAGCAGCAGAGAAAGTAGGTGAGGGCAAAGTTGTTGTTCAGATTCAGCATGACGTCGATGGATATTTGCGATCAGTTGTTGCTTATCATCTCGTTCTTCAAAACGAGGCAATTCGATGATCAAACCATTGAGGCGATAGTATAAATCTTGACGGAACAATCCTTCGCTAACCAAGTTCTCGAGATCTTTATGCGTGGCCGCGATGATTTGCGTATCGACTTGAACACTTTGGTTTGAACCAACGGGAAGCACGGTTTTATCTTGCAATACATGCAGCAAGCGGCTTTGAGCTTCCAAGGGTAAATCTGCGATTTCATCCAGAAACAAAATCCCCTTGTGCGCTTGGCGAATTTTTCCCTGATAGCCTTTGCTGTTTGCGCCAGTAAATGCACCAGCCACGTAGCCAAACAATTCGGACTCAACCAAATCTTTCGGTAGTGCGCCACAGTTGACGGAAACCAACGGCCCCGTTTTTCTCTGGCTGTTTTTATGTAGCGCTTTCACAAACTCATTTTTACCAACCCCAGTTTCTCCGAGAATCAGTAAGCTGATGTCTTTATCGATAACACGATTGGCTTGTTGCCAGCAATGCTCGACAGTGGAATCACCATAATGCAGATCATTGGAAGCGGTAACGGAACGAGACTTCACTTTTTTGTCGGTCAGCGGCTTTGTTTTGAACACGAAAGGGTGCTCGTCACTTTGGATAGAAAGAATGTCGTCGAGCGATTGCCCGATGACGTTTTGTTGCGCGAGGAGCTGAGAAGCAACTTGATTGTGCGCAAGAATCTGTCCATCTTCATTGGCGATGATAATCCCTTGCCACCCACTGTTGAGTAAGCCTTTCTCACATGCCAAATCCACACGAATATGCCCTTGTGGAATCAAGTTAAGCAATTGATTTTCAACTTGCTGAACCATGTTTTGTACCAGAACTTGCGTTGAGAAATCATGTTTCTTTTGTTCGCTGGTGATATCTAGCACGCCAATCAAATGACCAAGATGATCGAAAATAGGATTGGCCGAGCAGCTAATAAAACGATGATGTTGGATGAAGTGTTGATCGCCGATGACTGAGACCGGTTTTGCTTCAACTATCGCAGTCCCAATCGCGTTGGTGCCTTTGACCTTTTCTTGCCAGCACGCACCAGAGCTTAGCGCAATTTCGGTCAACTTCTCGCGGAACTTAGGTTGTCCCCAACTGCCGATGATGACGCCGTCGGCATCCGTCAGAATTAAGCGGCTGTCACTATGAGCAAAAAGCTGATTGAACAGCGGGAGAGCAAACTGGGTGACGGTTTCCAATAAGAAGTTGAGTTGGTGACGCCTATCTTGAAGTGTCGCTGGTGTCACTCGAATATCTTCAGGGCGTCGACGCTGTTTTAAACCCGCCTGTTCACTTCGGATCCATGAAGTTGAAAGCCAATTGTTATCGCTAATGTGTTGAAGTTCCATGACTGTACCATTTTGTCACAGTGAGGGTGTGCCATTTTGGAACACTTGAACATTGGTGTTCACACCATACATCCGCTCAAACATCGCTCACTTGGTTTGTTATCGCTTGGTAATCATAGTTTTACATTTAATTAACAACAAGTGTGGTGTAGTTGGCGTGTGACTTGCGTAATGCTCTTTGTGAACAGTGCGATACGACACTGCAATAACACATTGAACGAGAAACAAAAGGAAGAGTTATGATCTATGCACAGCCAGGTAGTGAAAATGCCATCGTTAATTTCAAATCGCATTACGATAACTTTATCGGTGGGGAATGGGTAAAACCAACGGGCGGTGAGTACTTTGATAATATCTCACCAATCAACGGACAAGCGTATTGTAAAGTTGCTCGTTCTGGCGAGGCGGATATCAACTTAGCATTGGATGCGGCACACAACATCAAAGCAAAATGGGCGAAAACCAGTGTGACTGAACGCTCTAACATCTTGCTGAAAATCGCTGATCGTATCGAACAGCATTTAGAAGAACTTGCAGTTGCAGAAACATGGGAAAACGGCAAACCAGTTCGTGAAACCTTGGCGGCGGACTTGCCTTTAGTGGTGGATCATTTCCGTTACTTTGCGGGTTGTATTCGCGCACAAGAAGGCAGTGCGGCGGAGCTGGATGAGCACACGGCAAGCTATCACTTCCCAGAGCCGATTGGCGTAGTTGGTCAAATCATCCCTTGGAACTTCCCAATGCTCATGGCGGCTTGGAAACTGGCACCGGCACTTGCGGCGGGTTGTTGTGTGGTATTGAAGCCAGCAGAGCAAACGCCAACGTCGATTTTGGTTTTGATGGAAAAAATCGGTGATCTGCTTCCTCCGGGCGTCATCAACGTTGTAAACGGCTTTGGTTCAGAAGCAGGCCAAGCGTTAGCAACCAGCAACCGTATTGCAAAACTCGCGTTTACGGGCTCAACACAAGTTGGCAATCACATTCTAAAATGTGCGGCAGACAACTTGATCCCATCGACAGTTGAGTTGGGTGGTAAATCTCCAAACATCTACTTCTCAGATATTTTCGACTACGAAGATGAGTATCTCGATAAGTGTATTGAAGGTACGTTACTTGGTTTCTTCAACCAAGGCGAAGTTTGTACCTGTCCATCTCGTGTGCTGGTTCATGAAGCGATTTACGATAAGTTCGTAGATAAATTGACGGAACGTGCGCAGTTAATCAAGCAAGGTAACCCGCTCGATACCGATACTCAAGTTGGTGCTCAGGCTTCTCAAGAACAGTTTGATAAGATTTTAAGTTACCTAGAAATCGGCCGTGAAGAAGGCGCAAAAGTGGTCTTTGGTGGTGGCGTGTCTGAACAGCCAGAGTCAATCAGTCAAGGGTACTACATTCAGCCAACAATGCTGGAAGGCCACAACAAGATGCGTATTTTCCAAGAAGAAATCTTTGGCCCAGTGATTGCTATCACTAAGTTCAAAGATGAAGCGGAAGCACTGGAAATTGCGAACGACACGGAATATGGCTTAGGTGCAGGTGTTTGGACGCGTGATGCAAACGTGGCATATCGCATGGGCCGTAATATCGAAGCTGGTCGAATTTGGATCAACTGTTACCACGCTTACCCTGCACACGCTGCGTTCGGTGGCTATAAAAAGTCGGGTATCGGCCGCGAAACACATAAGATGATGTTGGATCATTACCAAAATACGAAAAACCTATTGATTAGCTACAGTGTTGATCCACTAGGCTTCTTCTAAATTGAAGTAGTTAACAAAGAAAAAGCAGTACTAACCAAAACCCCGAGCCTTCGGGGTTTTTTATTGCATGGGCTTGCGGGGGGGAGGGTGTATATACGTGAAATTTATATTTTGAACCCATTTATATTGCGTGATCAGGAACGTTGAATTACGGTCACTTTTCGTTCAAGTAGTTTTTCGACCGCGGTGTTTTGCTTTTCAAGACTAAACTGCTGATCAAAATCCAAGACGCGATTACAAGACTCAAGACTCGCAAACTGGTTTAAACATTCGCTAAGTTCTCTTTTAGAGCTCATTCGAGCCAAACTGCTTTCTGATGAAGAGAGTAGGGTCACTTTGCGGCCATGAAACGTTCCTTGTGGCAGAGCATCACTTTGCTGCGCTTGCTTTACTTCATGAACCGGTAAGTTAGTGTATTTAGATTGGATGTCGTTGGACATAGAGACACCTAAACTCTTAAGTCTAAAGTTTGTGGCATCGGAGCTACCTCAGCAGTGGCGACATGAGCAGACAATAACGACTCCCACGACTCACTTTGCGTCAACAATTCCGCCAAAGCAGTTTCAAAATACTCATAATCCAGTCGCTTAATGTTAATGAGTCGGTTTAAACAGAGTACATGTCGATGATTATCTAAACTAAAGAATAATTGATGCTCAGGCC
>NZ_WXWT01000305.1:0-10153 GCF_009904725.1 Vibrio sp. V43_P6S15P86 | reverse complement strand
CTCTTAGACAGTGTGGGAGCGCCAGAACGGTGTTCCTTAAAGTTTAAATTTTAATTAACGGGTTATTATTAGCATGAAAACTTTCGTTGCTAAACCAGAAACTGTAAAACGCGACTGGTACGTTGTAGACGCTGAAGGTAAAACTCTTGGTCGTCTAGCAAGTGAAATTGCATCTCGCCTACGTGGCAAACATAAAGCTGAATACACTCCTCACGTTGACGCTGGTGACTACATCATCGTTATCAACGCTGAGAAAGTTGCTGTAACTGGTAACAAAGCTAAGAACAAAGTGTACTACCGTCACTCTGAGTTCCCAGGTGGTCTAAAATCTATCACTTTTGAAAAGTTGATCGATCGTAAACCTGAGATGGTTCTTGAGCTTGCAGTTAAAGGCATGCTTCCACGTGGTCCTCTAGGCCGTGCTATGTACCGTAAGCTTAAAGTTTACGCAGGCGCTGAGCACAACCATGTTGCTCAACAACCACAAGTACTAGACATCTAATTGGGGATTTCGAAAATGGCAGAGAATCAATACTACGGCACTGGCCGTCGCAAAAGCTCAGCTGCACGTGTTTTTATTAAACCAGGCAGCGGCAACATTGTAGTAAACAAGCGTAACCTTGACGAATACTTCGGTCGTCCAACAGCTCGCATGGTTGTACAACAACCTCTAGAACTTGTTGAACTAACTGAAAAGCTAGACCTTTACGTAACAGTTAAAGGCGGCGGTATTTCTGGTCAAGCTGGTGCTATCCGTCACGGTATCACTCGCGCGCTTATGGAATACGATGAGTCTCTACGTCCTGCTCTACGCGCAGCTGGCTACGTTACTCGTGACGCTCGTTGCGTTGAACGTAAGAAAGTTGGTCTACGTAAAGCACGTCGTCGTCCACAGTTCTCTAAGCGTTAATTTCCTCTTATTGGAAATTCTGCTTTTCAGAGTTACTCTGGAAACTGTGTACCAAAAGCTCGGCTCTATGCCGGGCTTTTTTGTTTTTAAAGAAATAATACCTGCCGATCAATATCCATTTGTATTCACTTATAACTAGGCTCAGAGTAAAGCTTCTTCCTTACCATACGTTATAAGCTTATTTATCTGCTGTGGATGCCTTTACGTCTTAATATCCCTGCAACATGTTTTAAAATGCCTACTCGTCTTTTTTGCGTATGCGGCGTGCTACAAAAGTGAAAATACAAACAACGTAAGTTGAATGCGCACTAAGAAATATTTTGCTGTGTAATTAACTGAAAACTACCAAGATAAAAGGTTTGAATAGCTTTCAGCAGAACTTCCATGTTGTGCTTTCTTGTTACAAATCACATCAATTTTTTATAATTCTGCCGCTTTTGTGACGACGCGAGCGATTTGCCTCACAAATGTTACAAAAAGGTAGCTTTATCTTGTCAAAAAGTAGGGTTTTCTTTATCATTTCCCTCCAATAAATAGAACTAAATTCATTGTTTGTTAGCCATGCTCTTATAAGCGGAATAATAACGATCCAAAGGGAGCAAATGGGAGAATGTTTGGATGAGCAACGCGCCTTTAAATAACGGTCGCAGGCGTTTTCTAACCGCTACAACGGCAGTTGTTGGTGGGTTAGGGGCAGTCGCCGTCGCCGTGCCTTTTATCAAATCATGGAATCCGAGTGCTAAAGCCAAAGCGGCAGGTGCACCGGTGGAAGTGGATATAAGTAAAATTGAACCAGGTCAGCTGGTTCGTGTCGAGTGGCAGGGGAAACCTGTATGGATTGTTCGCCGCACTCAAAGCGTTCTAGATAACTTAAAAACGATCGGCGATAAGCTTCGTGATCCGCAATCTGAAATGGAACAGCAGCCTGAGTACGCTCAGAATGAGTTTCGTTCGATTAAGGAAGAGTTTTTTGTCGCTGTTGGTTTCTGTACTCACCTAGGTTGTTCACCAACCTATCTACCAGACTCTTTCTCAGAGCAGGTCCAGGGCGTAAGATCTGGCTTCTTCTGTCCTTGTCATGGTTCTAAGTTCGATATGGCTGGTCGAGTGTTCCAAGGGGTACCTGCTCCATTGAACCTTGTCGTTCCTAAGCACATGTATTTGAGCGACACCAAGCTCATTGTGGGTGTTGATGAGGGGGATGCATAATGCAAGCAATGTTAGACTGGGTTGAAAAGCGTATTCCTGCAATGAATGCTTATAAAAAGCATTTGTCTGAATACCCAATGCCTAAGAACTTCAACTTTTGGTACCTTTTCGGTTCTCTGGCGATGCTGGTTCTGGTTAACCAAATCCTAACGGGTATTTGGCTAACGATGAACTACGTTCCTTCTGGTGACGGTGCGTTTGCTTCTATCGAGTACATCATGCGTGATGTGGAGTACGGTTGGCTTCTACGTTACATGCACTCAACTGGCGCATCTGCGTTTTTCGTTGTTGTGTACTTGCACATGTTCCGTGGCCTGATCTACGGCTCATATCAAAAACCTCGTGAACTACTGTGGATCTTCGGTATGTTGATCTTCCTCGTTCTAATGGCTGAAGCATTCATGGGTTACCTACTGCCATGGGGTCAGATGTCATACTGGGGTGCGCAGGTAATCATTTCTTTGTTTGGTGCGATTCCTGTTATCGGTGATGACCTAACGCTTTGGATCCGTGGTGATTACATCATCTCTGGTGCAACGTTAAACCGTTTCTTCGCGCTACACGTTATCGCACTGCCTATCGTTCTACTTCTTCTTGTAGTTCTGCACGTATTGGCGCTGCACGAAGTCGGCTCAAACAACCCTGATGGTATCGAAACTAAGCTACCAAAAGGTTCAATGGGCGATGATTACAAGACACAGTTCAAGTTCCACGATTACTACACGAAGAAATACGACATTATCGACTCTATTCCTTTCCACCCATACGGTACGGTTAAGGACTTAGTTGGTGTGGCTGGTTTCTTGTTCTTCTTCTGTTACGTGCTGTTCTTTAACCCAGAAATGGGAGGATACTTCCTTGAACCGCCTAACTTTGAAGCTGCAAACCCACTGAAGACACCAGAGCACATTGCTCCGGTATGGTACTTCACGCCGTTTTACGCAATCTTACGTGCGGTTCCAGACAAACTATTAGGTGTTATCCTAATGGGTGCGTCAATTGCAGTGCTGTTTGTTCTACCTTGGTTGGATCGTTGTAAAGTTCGTTCATACCGTTACCGTAGCAAACTTCATCTGTTGAATATTGTACAGTTCACTATCGCCTTTATCGCTCTGGGTATTTTAGGTGCGTTACCTGCAACACCAACGTACACACTACTATCTCAGATCTTTAGCTTGTGTTACTTCATGTTCTTTGTGTTGCTGTTCTTCTACAGCAAAAATGAAGCAACCAAACCATTACCAGAGAGGGTGACATTCAAATGAAGAAGTGGATTGTAATTCTATTTGCTATGTTGCCATCACTAGCGATGGCAGCGGGGGCTAACGTTCCGCTTGATAAAGCGAATGTTGACCTAACGGATAAAGCTTCGCTACAAAACGGTGCGAAGTTGTTCATGAACTACTGTTTTGCTTGTCACTCAACGCAGTATCAGCGTTATGAGCGTGTAGCAACAGACTTGGAAATTCCAACAGACTTAATGAAAGAAAACCTGATTTTCAATCCTGAAGCGAAAATCGGTGATCTAATGGTCAACGCAATGCCACCGAAGCAAGCGGCAAATTGGTTTGGTGCTCCACCACCAGATCTTACGTTGGTTGCACGAGTTCGTGGTGCTGATTGGTTATACACTTACTTACGCTCTTTCTATGTTGATCCATCTCGTCCATTCGGCGTGAACAACATTGTCTTCCCGAGTGTTGGTATGCCACATGTGCTTGAAGAGCTACAGGGTATCCCGACGCCGATTTACGATACGAAAATCGTAGATGGCGAAGAAGTACAAGTTGTTGTTGGTACTGAAACAGATGGTACGGGTGAGCTGAGCGAAGGCGAATACGACAAAGCGGTTGGCGACCTAGTGAACTTCTTGGTTTATTCAGGTGACCCAGTGCAGCTTGAGCGTCATGCTTTAGGTTGGTGGGTAATGGGCTTCTTAGTGCTTCTAACCATCGTTGTCGTGATGCTCAAGAAAGAGTATTGGCGCGATGTGCATTAATTGTGCTAAAATAGCGTGCTAATTCCCAATTTTAATTGATGTACAATGGAGGCTTAGCCTCCATTGTTTTTATTTGTAAGTGTACTGGAGGGCTCCATGGCTGTAGCTGCCAATAAACGTTCTGTGATGACTCTTTTCTCAAGTGCATCAGATTTGTATAGCCATCAGGTTCGCATTGTACTAGCTGAAAAAGGCGTAAGTGTTGAAGTTGAGCTTGTTGACGAAGCAAACCTTCCTGCTGAGCTTGTTGAGCTAAACCCATATAAATCAGTGCCAACTCTTGTTGACCGTGAGCTAGCTCTTTACGATTCAAAAATCATCATGGAGTACTTGGACGAGCGTTTCCCTCATCCACCTCTAATGCCGGTTTACCCTGTTGCTCGCGGCAACAGCCGCTTGATGATGTACCGTATCGAACGCAACTGGTATTCACTCGCTGAAAAAGTGATGAAAGGTAATGCGGAAGAATCAGAAAAAGCACGCACAAAGCTGCGTAATGATCTTCTGACGTTAGCGCCAATTTTTGCTGAATATGAGTACTTCATGAGCGAAGAATTCAGCTTGATCGACTGTTACCTAGCTCCATTATTGTGGCGTCTGCCTCAACTTGGTATCGATCTGGTTGGCCCTGGTTCAAAAGAAATCAAGGTGTACATGAACCGCGTATTTGAACGTGATTCGTTCCTTGCTTCTTTAACTGAAGCTGAACGTGAAATGCGCCTAGTTCGCTAAGCGATTTTAAACACGTTATGGATATTGCAAAAATGACTGCTCGCCGCCCGTATATGCTTCGCGCATTTTACGATTGGTTAGTAGACAATGACTTGACTCCTCACTTGGTTGTGGATGCAACGATGCCGGGCGTACGTGTACCGGTTGAGTTTATTCAAGATGGTCAAATTATTTTGAATATTGCACCACGTGCGGTGGGTAATCTTGAGTTAGGTAATGATGCGATTACCTTCCATGCTCGCTTTAGCGGCCGTCCACACTCAGTAATTGTGCCTGTGTATGCTGTCCAAGCTATTTATGCGCGTGAGAATGGTGCTGGTACTATGTTTGAACCAGAAGAAGCGTACACTCACATCGAAGAAGAAGCGATGACCGAGGAAGAATCATCCCCATCGTTTACAACGGTTAGCGATTCGCCTTCCGAGTTAGCCTCTGATTCGGATGCCGAAGAGGATGATGCTCCTCGACCAAAAGGCAAACCAAGCTTAAGAGTGATTAAATAATAAAAAAGCAGCGTAACGCTGCTTTTTTCTTTTTAGTGTCTTTGTGCCGTCCTAAATAAGGTTGACACTTTCCACCCCCAAAATTGGAGAGTGTTATGAAATCAACAACTAAAAGAACTCAGCGCGATTACTCCCTCGCTTTTAAACTCACTGTAGTTGATGAGGTTGAAAAAGGAAGCCTCACTTACAAACAAGCCCAAGAGAAGTATGGCATCCAAGGTTGCTCTACGGTTTTGGTTTGGCTTCGTAAGCATGGTCGACTAGATTGGTCTAAAGGGACACCTAACTTTATGTCCAAAGGAGACTCTATGGCCGAGTTCAATTCACCTCCTACACCAGAGCAACGTATTAAAGAGCTTGAGAAGCAGCTCGAAGATGCTCAACTCAAAGCCGACTTCTTTGAAGCTGTCGTGAACGTTATGGAACGTGACTATGGTGTTAGAGTGACAAAAAAGCACAAAGAAGCGTTGTCCAAGAGAAAACCATAGTGGGTTTGAGCGTTACGAAGTTTTGTCAGTTAGTACAAATCTCTCGCCAA
This sequence comes from Vibrio sp. V43_P6S15P86, assembly GCF_009904725.1. NCBI lineage: Bacteria > Pseudomonadati > Pseudomonadota > Gammaproteobacteria > Vibrionales > Vibrionaceae > Vibrio > Vibrio sp. V43_P6S15P86. The sequence goes on along the minus strand of NZ_WXWT01000305.1, from coordinate 4,262 downwards.
GCTTATTATAAGCAATGCCAAACTCAATCTCGTTGTGAACATCATGAGCATGCTGTCATTGGCTTTGTCCGTGAAGTCAGGCTGAAGCAGCCACGCATTGGCACGCGTAAACTGAAGTTCTTAGCAGCAACAAAGGGCATTCAAATAGGTCGCGATAAGCTCTTTGAACTTCTCAGAAAGCATCGGCTGTTAGTGAGAGCAAGACGAGCCTATCACCGAACGACTGACAGCCGTCATCGATTTTTCTGTCACCCAAACAAAGTGAAAGATGGGCTGACACCAACGAAGCCAGAACAACTGTGGGTTGCTGATATTACTTACTTGCCAACTCAAAATGGAGAGAGTTATCTCAGCTTGGTTACAGACGCTTATTCAAGGAAGATTGTTGGTTTTTATGTGGATGACAACATGAAAACTCAATCAGTTAAGCGGGCATTTATCTCAGCTCTCAGGCAACGGCAGAATGAAGAAAAGCTAATACACCACTCAGATAGAGGCTCACAATACTGTTCGAAGGAATATCAAGATATCCATAAGAAACATAGAGTGACTTGCTCAATGACTGACGGGTATGACTGTTATCAGAATGCTTTAGCTGAGCGTGTAAATGGGATACTCAAAATGGAGCTCTTGCTGAAGAAACCGAAAGATCTGAAAGAAGCAAGGACGATGGTAGCAGAGTCCGTAGATATCTATAATCAAATGAGGCCTCATACGGCTTTAAAATACAAAACGCCCGATGAAGTACATCGAGCGTTTTAGTTAAAAAGTGTCAACCCATATCAGGACGGGTCACTTGACGTGTTTTCAAGTGATGTTTCGCAATTACTCAATCGTAAATGCTTCGACGTTGGCTTCATTTTCCGCGTTTGTCTCACTTTCTATTGTTTGTACACCGTCACTCGGTAAGTCCACTTCAACAGGTTCCATTTCGCCATATTGGAACCCTTTAATGACTTGTTTTACGCCAGAGATATTACGCGCGATTTCTGTCGCTCGCTCGCCTTGCTCTGGTGTGACATAACCAAACAGAAAAACGTCGCCGTCTTCGGTGATCACTTTAACCTTAACGCCATTGAGTTCAGAGTCGGTCAGCAAGGCTGATTTTACTTTGGTTGTGATCCAACTGTCGTTGCTAATTTGAGTGACAGTGAGTGGCTCTTTTTGTTTGATTTGATTGTGTATGACTTTCACACCACTAACTTCTCGAGCTCTTCGCTCTAAAGTATGGATAAGGTCTTGCGTTGGAGCCTGACCCATAAGAACAACCGTACCGTTATAGGAGCTGGCAACCACACGAACCTCACCTTTAAACGGCGCCTTATTCCCGATCGCCGCAACTTCGAATTCGATGTTGTTGTCCTGCCAAATTTGTTTTGTACTGCGTGTGTCCGTGACAATATTTGCTGTGGTTGCAGCGCCAGCGATAAACAAGCCAGCGCAACCACTTAAACTCAATGCTGTTAATAAGATAACGAGGCTACGTATCATAATTCTGACCCTCAGTCTTGGTTACTCTTCATGAGCAGGGAAAAGCACCTGGTCAATAAGATCACAAAGACAATGGAGTGTCACCATATGTACTTCGTGAATACGTGCAGTGCGGTGTGATGGAATACGAATTTCGACGTCGTTCTCACCGAGCAGCCCTGCCATCTCACCGCCATCTTTGCCTGTTAGCGCGATAATCGTCATGTCTCGAGTTACAGCCGCTTCCATCGCTTTGATAATATTTTTGCTGTTACCGCTAGTCGACATGGCAAGCAGAATGTCGCCTGGCTGGCCAAACGCTCGTACCTGTTTTGAGAAAATTTCCTGGTAGTGGTAGTCGTTTGCGACAGCGGTCAGGGTTGTATTATCGGCTGTTAAGGCCATTGCAGGCAGGCTAGGGCGCTCAGTTTCAAAACGGTTTAAAAGACAAGAAACAAATTGTTGAGCGTTTGAAGCACTGCCGCCATTACCACAACATAAAATTTTGTTGCCATTGAGCAAGCTTGAGACCATCGCTTGGGCCGCGTGAGTAATGGCATCGGGCAGCGCCTCTGCTGCTGCGATTTGAATTTGAATACTTTCTGTAAAGCTGTCTTTAATGCTGTCTAGCATCGCTTATCCTTCAGAGATTGCGTTTTCTATCCAGTTGATATCTCGCCCATTGTTATGAATAGCGATGACATCAAACCGATAATCGATATTGTGTTTTAAGCGCTTTTGTTGGCTAAGCCAAACTTGTGCAGTTTTGATTAGCTTGCGCATTTTTGCGTGCGTTACCATTTCTGCTGCTGAGCCAAAGTGATCGTTCTTACGATATTTGACTTCAACAAACACGATAGTTTCACCTTGTTGGAAGATTAAATCAATCTCACCGACCTTGGTCAGGAAATTTTGTTCAATAAAGCGCAAGCCCTGGCGTTGCAAATAGTGCTTCGCCAGAGCTTCATATTGATTTCCGATTTGGCGCTTACTAAAGAGCCCCACGCTCAGCCCAGCTCAATTCACGCTGTACAACACAGTTGTTGTCGATACTTAAAATACCGGTTTGGCCACCGACTGAGTAACCAGGAACGACCTTCATTTGTGGAAGTTCACCGATCAATTTATATGCATCCATACCGAGTGCTTTCAAACGTTTTTCCATGTTAGATTGCTCTGACCAAAGCTCGTTCATTTCAGCGGTCACGCTAGGATCTGGGTCAATCAGCAATGGAATGTCGCTGTAGATGATGCCTGTTAGATCTTCGTATGTCGCGCCGCCACTGTTGCTACGCGAACTAGAGAAGATTTGTGGTGCTTTCGCATCAGGGTTAATCGCTACTTCGATAAACGGCTTGATCAAAGTCAGCTCAGTGCTTCTAGCTACGATATAAACCGCATCAACATCACGACGGCTACGTGGCTGTGTTTCAAGCTTAATTCGCATTAATGATTGCATCTGGGCGATACGCTGCTTGCTCTCTTGCAGGCCAAATACTTCATTGATGTCTTTTTGAAGTTGGCGCTTGTCACCAAAGTAACTTGCTGCGACTTTGTTAGAGCTGTACTTTCGCCATTCTTTGTTGAAAGCCTCAGTTACACGCTCTCCAAAGCTGCCTTTTGGTGCAAGAATAAGAGGGAAGTTGTAGCCTTCGCTGAACAAGTGTTTTGCAGCTTGTGCGGCTTCTTGTTCCGGTGATAATGCCAAGTAGCAAATATTGCTATCTGGTTGCACATCCTCGGGGATATTTAGCGCAAGGGCTGGAATGGTAGGGCCATTTGCTGAGCCATCCATGGTTGTGTGCAACAACTCCACGTTCTCTTTTTCTAGAGGGCCAACAACAAAATCGATGTTTTCATTGATCAAGCGTTGTTTAATTTGGTCAGCGTTATACGCATTGGTGTCAATCACCGTAAGTGTTGCACTAGGATCTCGATTACGATCATTCATCATCGCAAACACAAAACCATCACGAATTAATTGCGCTTGTGGTGAGAACTTACCCGTCAGCGGCAGCAATAAAGCAGTATTGTTTGGCTTCACGATATCAAGAGAGAGAATGTTTTGAATCTCTTCTGGTGTATAGATAGCAGCAGGGTGCGAAGGGTTTTCGCTTAACCAGCGCTCTAGCGTATTTTTAAGTTGGGACAGGTTGCCCGATAGCGTTTTTGCATAAACAGCCAGCTGAAGCCAGCCGTCTAGAACATCCTCATTCGGCTCTGTTTCTAATGAGGTGAGTTCATATTCTGAGTAGCTGCCAAAGTTCATCCAAATACGGCTAGAGATTTCCCTCTGCTCTGCTGACGAGGCGTATTGACCAAATGCAACCAGCTGGCGGTTTGCTTCAAACGCTTGGTTAAGGCCTTGATAAGCGTCGGCACGCATCAAGTAATAGTCTTTCCATTGCTCGTTTGGCAATTTCCACCAAGGTTTAAAGTTTAACAATTGCAGCAACTGCGAGTAATTACCTTGCTTTTGCTGTATGGTCGCACGCGCCAGTTGCCACTCCGCTTGCTGAACTTCGGTCAACTGTTGTCGAGCCAGACGTTTGATCAACAGTTCTGCTTGATCAAACTGGTTCGCTTGAATAGCGGCTTTGGTTGCCATGATCAACCAGTCATTTTGTAAACTGCCTTCCGTGCTATCAGCTTGGATCATATAGTTCTGAACAGACTGAGTAGGCTCAAGTGTTACATCAACGCCATCAGGCTGTCTTGGACCTGAAGAACAGGCGGCGAGCGTAATTGCTAGTGCAACAGGAGTAAGTATGCGTGGTACACTGAGTCTCTTA
>NZ_WXWT01000361.1:0-10185 GCF_009904725.1 Vibrio sp. V43_P6S15P86 | reverse complement strand
TTATCCTGTCCAACCTGATAATCGGTTGTATCAATACTATATTTTTTAAATGCATTATCCATAAATACAAATTTAACGTGAATTTGAAACGCCCCTCAGGTGAGAAGAACTCCAATACCGCCCTCCATTAATTTGAACTCTAAAGTTTTAAAGCGGGACGAATTTTAGCAGCAATCACATATTTTTGCAAAAAGTCGTGGTTTATTGCATTTTAGGCTCAATTCGAGACAGATGAAGGGGAAATAATATCAACACAAAAATTATGAGGTCTAACGATTGATTTTGTCGTAGGTTGTAGACTAGAAAAGACACAAGAAATACTTAAGTTCATAGCCAGTCACTGCGCAAATAGAGAAGACCTGCGCTGATTTGGTTTCACAATTAACGACGAAACCAAATCAGCAAACCTTTCATCCAGCGAGCGTTATAAGAAATGGAAGGTGATGTTCCCTGTTACGCTGCTAACGGTATCGCTATCGCCTTCAATATCCACGCCAAACGCTTGATAACTCGCGCCCACAGACACATTGTCAAGCAAGAAGTATTCGGCACCAACACCATACATGTAAGAGACGCCATCATCTTTGTCTAAGTTTCTCAGTCCGCCGTCATAATCAACGTTGAATGCATTGATGCCGCCTTTTGCGTAAACGTGTAACGGGCCGAAGTCGATACTAGGTTTCGCCGCTAAATAGAATGAATCAAAATCAGCACTACCCCTGCTGCCACTCAAAGATAAATCCACTTTGCCGTGATTAAAGTAGCCTGCTTCAATGCCAATGAACGGCAAAATACCAGTACCGACATGAATACCGTAGGTTGTATCATTTTCGCTGTCGATATCGGACTGACCAATTTGGCCACCAGCGTAAATCCAAGAGTCAGCCATTGCTGACGTTGAGCACAACGTTAGAGCGAATAACGAGAGTGTTTTTTTCATACTATCCCTTCCTGATCGATTCCTAAGCGAAACATTACGCAAATATGCGCATTTAATCGCCACTATATATTGGAAAGCATAGGCATTTTAAGACTCTAAAAGTGAATAATTTATGTTCAACTTTTGTTTTGTGACTTCCAGACAAAAAAACACCGACATAAAGCCGGTGTGTTTCATATGGTGTTAGAAAGCTTGACGCTTATAGGAAATGTAGTGTTGCGTTAACAGAGAACGTGCTGATATCGTCTTTACCAGCAGTGTAGTTCATGTAGCTAGCACCAACAGACATCGGGCCAAAAATGAAGTACTCAGCACCCACACCGTACATTAGGTCCAAATCGTCATCGTCTTTGCCGCCTTTCACTTTTTTGTCCCACTGATGGAAACCACCTTTTGCGTACACGTGTAGCGGACCGAAGTCGATGCTTGGCTTAAGTGCTGCGTAGTAAGAAGTTAGCTTAGTGTCTTGACCATTTACGTTGAACTCACCGTGTTGTGTTACACCAGCTTCAACACCAATGATAGGTAGAATGCCTGTACCAACGTGAACAGAGTATGATGTGTCCGTCTCACCTTTGTAGTCAGACTGACCTACTGTTGCACCACCGTAAATCCAAGAATCCGCCATTGCCGCAGAAGATGCGCCAAGTAGCGCCACTGCTAATAGAGTTTTTTTCATCATCTACCTTTACTCTTTATTATTCCCACGTCTGCATAACTCAGTCGTTGGTACTACAAATAAAGGGAGGCGAACTATTGCCTCCCAGAACTAAAAAATAATGCTTATTGAGTTACTAGCAATTAGTGTACCAGCAACTTCTTAAGCGATAATTACAAATCTGACACTATTTTACTGGTTGATTAGCAAGCATCAATCGCGTTTTTGACTCGTTTATCAGAAACAGGATAAGGAGTGCCTAATTGTTGAGCAAAGTAACTCACGCGAAGTTCTTCAATCATCCAACGCACTTCTTTTACATTTTCAGGAATGGCCACACCTTTCGGGATCTTGTTCAGCAACTCTTTATAGTCTTGAGTCACAGATTCAATCTTCAGCATATGTAAACGATCTTTGTTTGGATCGATAGGCAACTTCTCCATACGGCGCTCTATCGCACGCATGTAGCGAAGAATATCCGGCAAGCGTTTCCAGCCACATTCCGTTGCAAAGCCTTTGAAGATCAAGCCTTCAATTTGTGCTTTGATATCGGACAGAGCAAACGCCATTGTGAAGTCGATCTTGCCTTTTAGCTTCTTATTGATGCTAAACGCCGTGGTCAGAATAGTCTCAACCTGTTGAGCAATCTCTACAACGGTGTCACCCAATTCAGCACGAACGTGTTCTTTCAACGCTTCGAACTTCTCTGGCTCCCAAACTAAACCACCCTGATCTTCAATAAGCTTATCGACACCACAGGCAATGCAGTCATCTATCAGATCAAGCACTTTGCCGTATGGATTAAAGTACAGACCCAGCTTCGATTTGTTCGGTAAGTTGGCGTGCAAATATTTAATTGGCGACGGTACGTTCAATAAAATTAGGCGACGCTGACCAGCACGCATTGCCGTTATCTGCTCGTACTCTGTTTCGTAGAGTTTGATTTCAACGCTGTCTTTGGTATCAACAAGCGCCGGATACGCTTTTACATCGTAGCCGCCACGTTTTTGTTGATACACTTTCGGCAATTCTCCAAAACTCCACGTATGCAGACCTTGCTGTTCGATATCGTCATCCGCAACTTTGGAAAGCGTTTCTTGAACTTTGTCTTTCAAACTTTCTTTCAGTTCATGAAGGTCTTTGTTTTCCTTCAGTTTACGATTTCGGTGATCAACCGCACGAAACGTGACTTTCAAGTGCTCAGGTACTTGTTCCAAGTTCCAGTCTTCACGCAGTACCTCTACGCCCGTCATGCGTCGCAACTCTTTCTCTAATGAATCTAGCAGCGGAGCTTCCATTGGCGTGACGCGTGCTAAGAATGCATCGGCATAGTTCGGCGCAGGTACAAAGTTCTTACGAATTGTCTTTGGCAACGATTTAATCAAGCTAACCACAAGCTCATGGCGCAAACCAGGGATTTGCCAATCAAAGCCCGCTGGTTCAACTTGGTTTAAAATCGGCAACGGCAAATGCACTGTGACACCGTCACTATCATCGCCTGGTTCAAATTGGTAACTCAATTTGAGCTTCAAACCATTTTGATGCCAGAAGTTCGGGTAATCCAAATCGGTCACATGGCTAGCATCACCCTTGAACAGCATCTCTTTTTCAAAGTTCAGCAGTTCCGGATTTTCTTTAGATGCCTTTTTCCACCACGTATCGAAATGCTTACCAGACACCACTTCGGTACCAACGCGTTGGTCATAAAAATCAAACAGCTCATCATCATCCACCAAGATGTCACGACGACGAGATTTGTGTTCAAGCTCTTCCACTTCTTGCAAAAGCTTACGGTTTTGCTTGAAGAACGCGTGTTTGGTTTCCCACTCACCTTCAACCAATGCACTACGAATAAAGATTTCGCGGCTAACGGTAGGATCGATACTGCCGTAGTTCACCAAACGTTTCGGTACGATTGGTACGCCGTAAAGCATGACTTTTTCGTGCGCCATCACCGCCGCGCGTTTCTTCGACCAATGCGGTTCGCTGTAACTGCGCTTGATAAGGTGCTTGGCTAATGGCTCGATCCACTCTGGTTGAATCTTGGCGATGATGCGACCCCAAAGTTTTGAGGTTTCCACCAGCTCAGCCGACATGATCCACTTAGGTTGCTTCTTGAACAGCCCTGATGCCGGGAAGATATGAAAGCGAGCATTACGAGCGCCTTGATATTCATTCTTTTCTTGGTCTTTCATGCCGATGTGCGACAGCAAACCAACCAAAATGGCACTGTGTACGCCATGGTAAGAAGCGGGCTCGTCGTTAAGCTTGAACTCCATCTCACGCATCGACTGATGAATTTGGAAGTACACATCTTGCCACTCGCGAACGCGCAAGTAGTTCAAATAGTCTTGCTTACACTGTTTGCGGAACTGATTGCTAGACAAGGCTTTTTGCTGCTTTTGGATGTATTCCCACAAATTCACAAATGTCAGGAAGTCCGACTCTTCATGGAAGAAGCGACGATGTTTATCGTCTGACGATTGTTGTTTGTCTGAAGGACGTTCGCGTGGATCTTGAATCGACAAGGCAGCTGCGATGATCATCACTTCTTTAAGCGCACCATATTTTGGCGCTTCCAATACCATACGCGCCAAGCGCGGATCGATTGGCAAACGCGCTAATTGGCGACCAATGGAAGTCAGGCGTTTTTTCGGATCTTTTACCTCAGAGTTAATCGCACCAAGCTCTTCCAGCAAACGCACGCCGTCTTGGATGTTACGTTTATCCGGTGCTTCCACAAACGGAAACGCTTGAATATCACCCAAACCAAGTGCCGTCATTTGCAAGATAACCGACGCTAGATTGGTACGTAGGATTTCAGGATCAGTAAACTCTGGGCGTGACTCAAAATCTTCCTCTGAGTACAGACGAATACAGATACCCTCTTCCACACGACCACAACGACCTTTACGCTGGTTCGCACTCGCCTGAGAAACTGGCTCGATTGGAAGACGCTGAACCTTAGTACGGTAACTGTATCGACTGATACGCGCCGTACCTGGGTCGATAACGTACTTAATGCCCGGAACAGTTAGCGAGGTTTCTGCCACGTTGGTTGCCAGTACAATTCGGCGACCAGTATGAGGTTGGAAAATCTTATTCTGCTCACCTGCCGACAAACGCGCGTAAAGCGGCACAATTTCCGTGCTCTTCAGATTACGTTTGGACAATGCATCTGCGGTATCACGGATTTCACGTTCACCGTTCATGAAAATCAGGATGTCACCTAAACCTTCATCGCACAGTTCATCTACCGCTTCGAAGATGCCTTCAAGCTGGTCACGATCATTGTCGTCATCACCGCTTAGTGGGCGGTAACGTGTTTCTACTGGGTAAGTACGACCCGATACTTCAATGATTGGTGCATTGTTGAAGTGTTTTGAGAAGCGTTCTGGGTCGATGGTTGCCGACGTGATGATCACTTTCAAATCAGGACGACGTGGCAGCAACTCTTTCAAGTAACCCAAGATGAAATCGATGTTAAGGCTGCGCTCGTGCGCTTCATCGATAATGATGGTGTCGTATTGATTCAAGAAACGGTCATGCTGAATTTCAGCCAACAAGATACCATCCGTCATCAATTTGATTTGGGTATTTTCAGAGATCTGATCGTTGAATCGAACCTTGTAACCAACAAACTCACCAAGCTTGGTTTCCATCTCTTCGGCAATACGGTTAGCAACCGAACGCGCTGCAAGACGACGAGGCTGAGTATGACCAATCAGACCAAATTTACCGCGACCAAGCTCAGCACAGATTTTTGGTAGCTGAGTGGTTTTACCAGAACCGGTTTCACCCGCGACGATAACCACTTGGTTTTCTTCGATCGCTTTCGCAATATCGTCGCGTTTTTGGCTTACAGGCAGGATTTCTGGGTATTCAATCGTTGGTTTGTAGTTGCTGCGCTGCTCTGCAACCATCATGGATTTTGCGATGTCTAATGCGATTTCGTCGAACACAGCATTACGCGCTGCGTCCTTCTTAATTTTGCTTGCACCAGAAATACGTTTACTCAAGCGGAAACGGTCGCGCATCATGCACTGATTCAGCGCTTTACGCAGAGATGCCGCGCTATTCACTTGAGCCTGAGGTGTTTGAGCTTGTTTCGCTGTCGCTTTTTGCGCACCATTTGACGGTGTCGCTTGCTCTTCAGCTAGATTCTTTTTTGGGGGCTGTGACGAAGTCAAAGCGTTTCCTATTCTTTTCATTACAAAAACTGCGCGGATTGTATCACACAAGATCTGTAACAAGATAACCGAAAGCTCATTCAATTTTTTCGAACATGTTCAGCGAATCGCTAGGCTTTTGAACTCACTTACGTTGCTTATAATGGCTCCCATAGTCGAAAGCACTTATTTAAGGAATAACCATTATGTCTCGTGTACTAGCTCTAAAATCAAGCATCCTTGGCGATTACTCTCAATCAAACAAATTGGTTGAAGACTTCATCAAAAATGTAGACCAAGACAAGCTTACTGTTCGTGATTTGGCTGCAAACCCGCTACCTGTTTTGGACTTCGCCGTTGCGACTGCACTGCGCGCTACGGAAGATCTTTCACAAGAACAGCAAGCGGTGGTCGACTTGTCTGACACCCTTATTGAAGAAGTAAAGGCCGCAGACACTTTGGTTATTGCCGCTCCAATGTACAACTTCACCATCCCGACTCAGCTTAAAAACTGGATTGATTTGATTGCTCGTGCAGGCGTGACATTCAAATACACAGAAAACGGCGTTCAAGGTTTGATTGAAGGTAAAAAGGCGATTGTAGTAACGACTCGTGGTGGTATTCATAAAGATTCACCAACTGACAACGTTACGCCATACCTACGCACTGTGCTGGGTTTTGTAGGAATCACTGATGTGGAATTTGTTTACGCAGAAGCGCTAAACATGGGTGAAGATGCGGCTGAAAAAGGCATTTCAGAAGCGCAAAGCCAACTTGCAACAATGGCGTAAGTTAGAATAAACCAGAATACAAAAGGGATTGGTTCGCGCCAATCCCTTTTTGGATCCTGATGCCTTGATCGTATTTATAGGGTCTCTTACATCGTCAAAAACGATTCACTTTCTCCAAGTTGCGTATTGCATCGAGGTAGACTTTTTCTAAAGACCGCTCAGCTTCGCTTATCATATTCTCGATCATCGCATTAAACGCGACATCGCTACGGATTTCTATATTGTCTCCCGCCTTAACGTCAAGAGAGTTGACGTACAACACCAACCATTCATCGCCCTCCAAGTGCCCTTCTCCGTGAATGGCAAAAAAGCGTTTGGCAAATTCAGCGTTGGTACAATTTATCGCTTCAATTTGAAGATTGAATGAGGAGTCGATACTCATGGTGCTCATCCCATCCGATTCATCAGATGCATCACAAACAGCCTTAACTCTGGCACGATATACGAAATTTCTCGTTGAAAGCAGCATAGTATTATTCATCATTACTCATAATGGGCGATAAATAAGTCAGTTGCAAATCCGACTTATATGCATCTCGCGATGCGCTAAAACTCGAACTGGAAATAAATAGTATTGTAGTTACTCCCACCTTTAATTCGCCCAAACTGGGAAGCGCTTTCAAAAATCGCCGAGCGGTGATGCAATGAATAGCCCACCCACATATTGTTCCAGCTCTTTTGGTTGAAGAGATCGCCTACATTGACATCAAACGAGAAATCTAAGTAGTTGAGCAACTTGCTTGGTGTATAACCCTTGTCTTCCATTTCTGTGCCTTCAATATAGGTAATGCTATCAATGTATGACACACCTTCCGCTACACCAAATCGCCAAGTCGTAGGCCAATTAACCGTACAATAAGCCTTAATCGCCATGACGTATTCTGTGCTCGCAGACTGAACACTGGACGACCAGTGATGAACCAACCCTGGCGTTAAATAAATATCAAGAGGAAAACCAAACAGCTCATCCGTTAATGGATGCCCATAAAACAATGAAGTAAGTTGATTGTCGTATGGGTCTTTTTCTCTCTCAAAGCTAAATATTTCACCGATGTTCGAAGGCGTCGCCCAACCATGCGCAATACGTAGATATGCTTTATTGCTCAGTGTCGGTTTCGGAGCTTTGCTTTTATCGTTGAAAAAGCCAAAACCGACAAACACTTCTCCCTGATATCGATCTTCTACAAGCTGACTGTTGTAGGCGTTATCATCTAAGCGAGTAACACTCGTCTCACCCAATAAATACAAATTTGAAGTTACATGGTAACGAGCTTTAATACCAAGATTGGTGTCAAGTCCAGCTCCAATTCTCTCGCCAGTAATATCCTTAAAGGAATAGTATTCACTATTGAAATCAGCGTCTTTGTATCGAATCGTAATCGATGGCTCTAATTCCCAATCACCAAATACATAATTGGCAGCAAGGCGGTAATTAGAGTGAAACTGGAGTTCGTCGTCCGTCATCAACTCTACTTCTGCGCGCCAATTGTCGTTAATGCTATAACGCACTTGCCCACCGAAATCGACTCTGTCCCCTTCATTAGCATTTTGTAGCGACATGGGAATATCGACAAATCTCAATCGCATGAGTGCGCTCGCGCGCCAGTCGGAATCACTCTCGTTATACAAAAAAGCGCCACCTTCAATGCCATTGATATACACATGTTGGTTTTCAAAGAACATCATTGGTACAAATGTACTCACCGTAGAGTCATTATCGGCGGTATAAAACGGAATCGATGCTGTGCGATACATCGCAGCAATCCCCCACGTTTGTTCTTCTGAACCATGCGCAGAAGAAACTGCCGCAGCTAAAGGTAAAGCGAGTGTTGTTAGAATTAATCTCTTCATGAGTTCGAAAAATGTTGGTTGAGAAGCAGGCAAACATCAATGATTTGCCATTAAAAGCTTATGTTCTGCTGATGATAGCCGTTACAATGGCAAATGTTGTCATCCTCGTGACAGTTTGAGTCCCAAGATCATATTAATATTGCACGACTAGGTGAGCTTGTTTGCGAATATTTTACCATCACAACAAGCGCTTAAACTCTAGCTTAGTTCTAAATCAAACATAATGAAGTAAAAAGTGAAAGCATCAGAACTCATCTCTACCTTGAATCATTTACCCGCAGATACAGACCCAGACATTGTGATGGGAGAAGCATGGCTGCCAGAGAGGTTGATAGGGACTCAACTCGATGGTGACATGTTGTTTTTGCACTTTGATAATGCACCAGAAGATGGTCAAGGTGACGAAGAAGGGCGTGGCTTCGTCGAACACGAAATCGACCTAATTAGAACTCGGCTTCAGCAAATTTTGGATGAAGACAGTGATAACGCGTCAAAAGCCGATGCGATGCTTGGTTTGTTCCTTATGGGACATGAACTTAGTAGCTCGCAAGTTATCGAAATATTAGAAGAAGAAGCTGACACATAAGGAGCCGTTTTGCCAGCATTGATGAACACGACTGAAATTTCTTCACTTCCTCTTGTCGTTGCAGGTCCGATCCTACGTAAAGTGACCGCAACTGAAATCAATATTTGGCTAGTCACCACCCAACGCTTGGAGGGTATGGTGCAAATTACGGATGAAAATGCCTCCATCCTTTATCAAGCCCCTTTAAGTGAACAAAAAGAACAGCTTCAAATCGGCCTCAATGCGTGGTGTTGCTTACTTAAATTAGAAGGCGAGTTTCCAACCCATCAAGCGTTACGCTATCAAATAAAAACGCAATATGGCTTAGTGACGGAACTGCTCCCTCACCTAACTTATGAGCGAGATAATACGCCAAACTTGGGTATTGAGTTCCTCGTTAGTGAAAAAGCGGATTATCTCTTACATGGCTCTTGCCGTAATCCCCATCACTTCAGTGATGATACATTGGTCGCTGCGGATCATAAAATCGCGTCTCAATCCATTGAAGAAAGACCAGATATGCTCATCATGAGTGGTGATCAAATCTATGCAGACCATGTTGCAGGCCCCACTCTCGATGCCATTGAGCAAGTCATAGCTTTATTGGGTTTGCCAGGCGAAGAATTCGATCAAGCTCCGATAAAAAATACCAATGACCTCTACCAACACCCTGCTTGCTATTATGGTCGAGATAAATTGTTGCCTCATTATGTGAGTGATGACAGTTTACTAAGTAAGTTTTTTCCACACCGAGGGACACCAATATTCAGCGCCAAAGAGTGTGAGAATCACCTAATAAGCTTTGCTGAGTGCTTTGCAATGTACTTATTGGTTTGGTCTCCGACCTTGTGGAAGCTTGTTCGAACGGATCGTTTATTAGAAAACGAATTTACTGTCGGCGGAGAAGTTCTTGAACCGAAATGGCAGCAGCAATGGCGCGAAGAAAAAAAACAAATTGATAAATTCGTCGCAGGTCTGGACAAGGTTCAACGCTTACTCGCTCACATTCCAACCTATATGATCTTTGATGATCACGATGTCACCGACGATTGGAATCTCACCATAGGCTGGGAACAAGCCGCATACAGCAACACGTTTGCAAAACGCATTATCGGTAATAGCTTGATTGCTTACTGGCTTTGCCAAGGTTGGGGAAATGCGCCAGAAAAATTCAATGATGAATTTATGAGCCTCGCTCAACGCTTTATCGA
>NZ_WXWT01000134.1:0-10202 GCF_009904725.1 Vibrio sp. V43_P6S15P86 | reverse complement strand
AGCCTCGTTACATGTGGCACGAGGAAACGCCGGGGCAAGTGGCATTGGTTTCTGGTGGTGGCTGTGGTCATGAACCTTTGCACGCAGGTTTTATTGGTAAAGGCATGCTGACAGGTGCCTGCCCTGGTGAGGTATTTACTTCACCTACGCCTGATCAAATGTACGAATGTGGTAACCAAGTGAATACTGGTGAGGGCGTGCTGTTTATCATTAAAAACTACACCGGCGACGTGTTGAACTTTGAAACGGCCGTGGAGCTCCTTCATACCGATGGCATTAAAGTTGGGTCGGTGTTGGTGGATGACGATGTTGCAGTCAAAGACAGCCTGTATACCGCTGGTCGCCGTGGCGTCGCTGGAACGGTATTGGTTGAGAAGTTAGTTGGGGCTGCCGCGAACAAAGGTTATTCGTTGGAGCAATGTGAAGATCTGGCTCGTCGCGTTAATAATCACTGTCGTTCATTTGGCGTGGCGCTTAATGCTTGTGTTGTGCCAGCGGCGGGTAAACCATCTTTTGTTCTGGAAGATGATGAAGTGGAGTTTGGTGTTGGTATCCATGGTGAACCAGGTATCAAGCGAGTGAAATACACCGATGTCGATACGTTAGTGGATGAGATGTTTGCTGAAGTTGCTGAAAACACACCATATCAGCGCACTTTGCGTATTTGGAATCGTGACGAAGGTGAATGGGATGAAGTGGAATCCAGCATTGAGCCTTTCGCCGCTGAACACGACTACATCGTGATGGTGAATGGTATGGGTGGTACGCCAACTTCAGAGCTTTACGGAGTGTACCGCCGTCTGGCTCATAACTGCGAGCAAGCTGGGTTCCGTATCGTGCGTAATATGGTTGGTAACTTCTGTACGTCACTCGATATGGAAGGCGTTTCGATTACGTTGCTGAAGGCAGACAAAGAGATGTTGGAGCTGTTTGATGCTCCTGTCGATACGGCCGCGATCAAGTGGTAACAGGGGAGAGTAAACATGCAAATTGAAAAACAACATATCGTTCACTGGTTAGAGCTATGTGCAAAAACGTATCAAGAGAATCAAGATTTTCTGACCGACCTTGATCGTGATATTGGTGACGCAGACCATGGTCTCAATATGAACCGAGGCTTTAAAAAAGTTGCTGAAAAACTGCCGCAATTTGCGGACCAAAATATCGGCAGCATTCTCAAGAATACGGGCATGACCTTGCTTTCTAGTGTCGGTGGGGCAAGTGGCCCGCTGTATGGCACGCTGTTTATTCGCACGGCTGCCGCTGTCGGAACTCGAGAGCAATTAACGTTTGAAGAGTTAGTGGATGCACTAAAAAGCGGTGTGGATGGCGTGGTGTCTCGTGGTAAAGCGGAACTGGGTGATAAAACCATGTGTGATGTTTGGTTACCCGTTTTAGTTAGCGTGAAGGCGTCGTTAGAAAATGTCATGAGCGCCGATCACTTACTGAATGAAATGGTTGAGCTAGCAGAAACGAATGCGGTTGCCACGATTGAAATGTTGGCGAAAAAAGGGCGAGCAAGCTATTTAGGTGAACGTAGTATTGGTCACCAAGACCCCGGCGCAACCTCTTCTTTGTTAATGATTAAAGCACTACAGCAGGCAATAGCAGGTAATTAAGATGGTGGGAATTGTAGTTGTATCTCATAGTCGTCGCCTTGCAGAAGGGGTGGCAGAACTTGCCACCCAAATGACGCAAGGCAAAGCCAAGCTTGCGATTGCGGCTGGGATTGATGATCCAGAGAATCCGATCGGAACTGATGCTATTGCCGTGATGGAAGCGATTGAGCAGGTACAAGATCAACAAGGGGTTGTTGTATTGATGGATCTTGGCAGCGCGTTGCTTAGCACGGAAATGGCTCTGGATCTGATTGATGATCATGTGAGGGAAAATGTCACCCTTATCTCGGCCCCTATTGTTGAAGGAACCATGGCGGCGTCGGTGGCTGCTGCCGCCGGACTACCTTTATCGACGGTAGTCGAAGAGGCACAGAATGCGTTAAGCGTAAAACGAGAGCACCTTGGTGATCAGCCACTAACATCCGCTGAGATAGCGCCAGTATCAGAGAACTTTGAGCAAGAGCGGACATTTGATTGGGTAGTGCAAAATCCGCATGGATTACATGCTCGTCCCGCTGCGGCCATTGTTGGTGCACTCGCGCCTTTTGACTGCCAATTATGGTTGAAAAAAGGCGAGCGCCGTGTGAACGCGAAAAGCTTAAACAGCATTGCGAAACTTGGTGTTCGTAGCCAAGAGACGATCACGCTGTGCGCACTCGGCTCTCAATCCAGTGAAGCAATCAAGGCATTTGAAGCCTTAGCTAGTGAGCACTTCGGAGAAAAAGAGACGGTTGAGCAAGGCATTATTGAATCTGAAGAGAGCACGGATACTCTGCTCTATGATATGGCCTCAAGTCAGATTGAAGGTGCTGTTGTTGGTATTCGAGTCAATGACGGTATCGCAACTGCTCCAGCTGTCCTTTTTACCCATGAAATGCCAGCTGTGCCTGAACGTTATTTCCAAAGTGAACAAGATGAAATTGAACGGGTTAAGCGTGCGATAGGCGTGGTTGTTCAACATTTGCAGGAGCAAGCGAAGCAGCCGAAAGGGGAAATATTTTCCGCTCATAGCATGATGCTCAGTGACCCAGAATTATGGGCATCGGTCGAGTCGCGAATTCAAACGGGCATGATAGCCGAGCAAGCTTGGGTAGAATCACTGCAAACGTTGGCCGAAGAGTTTCGCCAGGCAGAAAGTCAGTACATGCGGGAACGCGAAGCAGATGTGCATGATATCGCACGCCAAGTTATGGTCGAAATGACAGGCGTAACGCCTAATGCCATCGACATTCAGGAACCGAGTATTTTGTTGGCCCGCGACCTGATGCCTTCTGATGTGGCCGGGCTTGATAAATCGAAAGTGCTTGGTATCTGTTTGAGTGAAGGAGGGAAAACCTCTCACAGTGCGATTCTTGCTCGTGCGATGGGGATTCCTGCCATCGTTAAAGCACAGGGCTGTCTTGATGCTGTGTGTGCTGGTCAAGTGGTGACTATTGATGGCTTCCGAGGGCATTTATGGTTCTCTCCTTCGGATTCCGTACAGCAGGAATTAGAAGCGCAACAAATTGAGTGGCAAATCTCCCGACAAAGTGCGCTAGCGAGTGCTCAGCAAGCCGCAGTCACCTGTGATGGCGTCCATATTCCAGTATTCGCCAATATTGGTGGACCGAAAGATATTGATGATGCACTCACATCAGGAGCTGAGGGGGTTGGTCTATTCCGGACTGAGTTTCTATTTCAAAACAGTGATGAGTTGCCGACTGAGGAAGCGCAATACCAAGTGTATCGTGATATTGCCGCCGCACTTGGTGATAAGCCACTTACGATTCGTAGTCTAGATGTTGGCGGTGATAAGCCTTTAGCCGCTTATCCTATGCCATCGGAAGATAATCCATTTTTAGGTTTGAGAGGGGTGCGGTTGTGCCTTCAACATGAGTCATTGTTTACCGCCCAACTTCGAGCCATTCTGAGAGCCTTTCACGAGCAACCGAATATTCAATTGATGATACCGATGGTGGCTCAGGTTGAAGAAGTGAGAAAAGTAAAAGCGCTGTTGGCGCATCAAGCAAACCAACTCGGCTTGGATGCGACTCATTTGCCTGTCGGTATTATGATTGAGGTACCCGCCGCGGTGTTGAATGCTGATGCGTTAGCACAAGAAGTCGACTTTTTCTCTATTGGCACCAATGATTTGACTCAATATGTTATGGCAGCTGATCGAGGCAACGCCGCCGTTGCCGAATTGGTGAACTACTTTGAACCATCGGTACTAAAAGCCATTGAACTCACATGTGCAGCAGGCGATCGCGCGGGCATACCGGTCAGTATGTGTGGTGAGATGGCTGGCGATCCAAATGCCACAGAAACATTGCTTCGTGTTGGGTTACAAAAATTCAGCGCCAGTTCGAGTCTGCTACCGGGACTAAAAGCGCAGATTCGTCAGCTGTCTGTTGATGTTTAATCGACATCTTGTCGTTAGTACATCTCTACCGGCGTGCTTACGCCGGTTTTACTTTTGTAGGAACGCCAGTTCTTGGCTTAATACAGCTTCATTTGCTCCTGCAGCCCAAACTTATTAATTTTTCTCCATAGGGTCGTGCGGCCAATTTGCAATGCTTTTGCCATATCATGCATTTTTCCATCACACTGATTCCAAGCCTGAACAATAGCTCTTCTCTCGGCTTCTTCTAGCGTGATTACCGGCGTATTTTCTGCGGTATGGCGAGAATTCAGTTTAATGTCTTCAGGAATATCGTTCAGCTTGATTAAGTTGGAACTGCGGTTAAGCAAAATTCGCTCAGTTCGGTTTCTTAATTCAGAGTTGTTGCCTGACCAACGAAAATTCATCAACGCTTCCAGTGCGACTGGCTCTATCGAGATAGTCACATTGTGGCGGCGTTCATAATGGCTGATAAGCTGCTGGACGAGAAATTCAATGTCTTCTTTGCGCTTTCTTAGTGGCGGAATATGCAGCTCGTTCGAGGAGATTTCATAATAAAGTTGCCGACCAAATGAGCGCTGAGTGACATACTCGCTGATCTCTGAAGCGGTGCTCGTAATAAGTTGAAAGTCTACGGGGATCAATCGCAAACTGTCGCTGCGGCTGACGAGCCCAGTTTTTAACAACTTAAGTAACACGGCTTGTAAATCGGGCGATAGATATTCCACCTTCTCTAAAAAGAGCGTGCCGCCATGGGCGAGTTCAAACTTAGAGGGCATGCCTTGTCCCTCGTCGTATCCCAGGGTTTCTTTGACCAGTTGCTCTGTATTGATGGAGCGGCAGTTGAGCGTAATGAATGGTCCTTCTTTGTAGGCGCTTTCGTTATGAATCGCCATGGCGAGAGTGGCTTTTCCTACGCCTTCTTCACCCGTAATTAGAATCGGTGATTTGGACTTTATGGCCCGCTTTGCCACGGTAATGACGTGCTTCATTTTTCGTGAAATGACAGGCAAAGTGCTGAATGTATAGCGCGCACTGCCACCTATTTGTTGTTGAGCAAGTTCGCGAATTTTATCGATAGGGTGCAAGAACAATAAGTGTGTGCCGTCGTTGAGTGGACGCAAGGTAATGATCGCTTCAACAAACTCGCCACGAACCTCTACCGTTGTGAGTTTGCGGTTGATGCTTGCACCCGACTCAATACTATTGAGGACATTTGGCGGGAAACGTAAAACCGAAAAGACTTCTTTATCCAAGACCTGACTGGCTTCAATGTTTAACAAGCGCTCTGATTGGTGATTTACCATGGTGATATGGCTTTCTTCATCCCAGGCCAGAAGGCCGTCATCCATGCATTCTAACGTTGCGTTGTGCGCACAAGTGAGGCGGTTAATGTTTTCTTGTTCCGACTGAATATGGATTTGCAAACTGACTTCTTTCGCGCTCGACGCGATGATGACCAAGTTTTCTTTCTTATAGCTCTCTGCTTTTTTGAGAAGGCATGTTGTGCCGCGTAACTTGCCAAATTGGTCGAAAACAGGTGCTGCTACAGAGGCATAAGAATGTAAGTGGCGATTGAAATGTTCTGCTGCGAATACTTCACACGGGATATGAGTACTAATACAAAGATTGACCGCATTTGTGCCAATTTTTCCTTCAGATAGAAAACAGCCTTGTTTAATGCCTAGTACCTGCATCTCTTGTTGCATTGAGTCATGTCCCACAACGGAAAGAACGCAGCCGTTGCCATCAGTTACCATCAATAGCAGGTCTTCGTCTCCTAGCATGTCGTAAGTGTCTTCAAGTACTGTCGTGGCGCATTCGATGAGGTGCTCGTTGCGTTTCATCAGAGATGAGAAGGTAAAGCCAGAGGCAATATGTGGTTTTGACCAGGTATAAGGGCTGCATTGCTTTATGCAACGCTCCCACGACTCAAGTACGGGAGTGCGGGAAAATTCTGGAGATACCCAATGGTGTTTCTGGAAAAACTCCCATTTGGTTTTAGTGTCTTCGATTGAAAGCATGCCATACCGTTTCAATACCAGCGATAGATTGGTCTGATATTACAGAGACATACGAATATGGACTGTGATGGCTTTCACGCACGTCTTACAGAAAGGATACGCAAAGAAAAGAGGCTAGTAGAGAAGGCGTTCCTTGCCGGAGGTTGGGTTAAAAAGGGCTGTCTTTGCCCAGTTCGTTACAGATCTCGACAATGGCGAGCGAGAGACCTGATTTTATTATTTGTTGCTGGCGTTGAAGTTGGAGTTGATAAAACTCAAGGTCGATGTCGTCATCAGGTTCGTTGACTTCTAATTGCACCATGCCCATTTTCTTTACCAGATGTAGCTTTTTGATTGGCTCTAGAATATTTGGATCAGTGAACTCGTAGTCGGATGCATCGCTATTGAGTCGGTTTTTAAGCTTAATGATGTCTTCAATATCATGATAAATATCGTCTGGGAGTACGCCTAAGCCAAATAGGAGTTTCAAACGAACGGAGAGATCGCCCAGCGGTCCGGAGTCTTGCAGTAGGGGACCAACAACCGATTGCACGGCGAAGTTATCTTTACGAAAGATCCTTTGTATTAGCCCGTCGATGGAATCGTTGAACACATCGACTGCTGCAATAAAAAAGCCTCGTACCGATGGCGCGCTGTTTAATCGTTCAATGATCTCGGTTTCGTTGATGTTATCTGCCATATACTGAGTAACTGTTTAAAATTATATTTATGGGGAGCAGAGCTCCCCTTGATTTGATTAAAGCTGGTGGTAAATCACTTCGATTTGAGCCACTTCAACACTGTCTTCAGCCAGGCCAGTGTACGTTGCTAGCGTTTTCTTTACGCCCACGGCTTTTAATGAGGTTTGTAGTTCCACCGCTTGTGGGTCGGTGTCGTTGGTGTATTTCAACGCCGCCGCGATCCCTTTCAAAAGTGTTTGATTTTCAGTGCCATACTCGATTGTACCGAGTAATGGCTTCACTAATCTATCATTTGCACCCAATTTACGAATTGGTTGTCGTCCAACGCGATCCACTTCATCCACTAAATATGGGTTGGCAAAGCGTCCTAGGATCTTTTCGATGTAAGCCTTGTGCATGTCGCGATCAAAACCGTAGCGCTTGATCAGTACTTCTCCGCTTTCGTGCATTGCTTGTTTTACTTCAGCATGAATGCTTGGGTCTTCAATTGCTTCACGAATGGTACGGTGCCCTTTCAAACAACCTAAATAAGCGGTAATGCAGTGACCTGTGTTTAGGGTGAACAGCTTACGTTCTACGAATGCCATTAGGTTGTTGGTTTTTTCCATGCCAGCAATGTTTGGGATATCGCCCTTGAATTGCTGCTCATCGACAATCCATTCACTAAAGCTTTCTACCGTAACTTCTAGTGGATCATCGTTGGCGGCTTCTGCTGGTGGCACGATGCGATCTACCGCTGAATCAACAAAGCCAACCAACTCGTCTGCCTTTGCGTGCAGTGATTCATCCAAGTGTTTGTACACCTCACCTTTTAGGTGTGTGGTACCACGCACCATATTTTCACAGGCGATGATGTTAAGTGGCGCGTCATTGCCAGCTTCAAAACGTTTGGCGATGCCTTTCGCGATGGTTTTTGCGATGATGTCTAATACGTTTGGACCGACCGCTGTGGTAACTAAATCGGTTTTGACGATGCGATCAATCACGTCATCACTGGCTGAATTTACGGCTGTGACGTGGGTAACAGTATCGATTTGGCACTCAGTACCGACCACTTTTACTTTGTATTCTTGCTTGTGACTCAGTTGATCGACGAGTGGTGCGTCCACGTCTGCAAATGTGACCTCGACTTCTGCATCTGCTAAGAGTTTTCCGATGAAACCACGACCAATGTTACCTGCACCAAAATGAACTGCGTTTTTCATAATTCTTACCTACCAATGTCTAAAATGTTGACTTACGAAACTAGGGGGAGGCCAACCGCATAGGGGGTGACAGCTGACCTCATTTGCCTCAGGAGCAAATTAAAGGGGTAATTAAGCCGCTTGTTGACCGCCAAGGATGTTCAGAATCTCTTCCACATCGTTGGTGCTAGTTAGCTTCTCAATTGCCTCCGGCTCATCGAGCGCGTTCGTAATGGTGGTAATCACCTGGATGTGCTCATCGTTCTTAGCGGCAATGCCGATAACCAGTTTCGCTACATCATCGTCGTCTTCAGTAAATTGGATACCCGATGGGTATTGGCAGATTACAATGCCGGTTTTCTTCACGCGGTCTTTCGCTTCCACCGTGCCGTGAGGCACTGCGATAGATTCGCCTAGGTAAGTTGGAACCAATGCTTCACGCTCAAACATCGCGTCTACGTATTCTGGTTCTGCGTAGCCAAGTTCGACCAACTTGTTGCCCGCGAAGCGAATCGCTTCTTCTTTGTTGGCAGCTTTCAAACCTAGGTGAATGTTTTCACGCTGGATTTGGAACACCGACGCTTGCTTTGGCTCGAAGTTGTCGTCGTTTGCTGCCACGAGCGAAACTTTTACCATTTGGTCGTCATTGGCTGCGGATTGGTTTTGTGCTGCTAGTAGTTTGGTGACTAGCTGGTTGTACATTTCGCTATCTAGGAAGTTCGTCAATGAAATGTGGTGTGCGTTTGGAGCATGCTTACGTGCACGATCCGTTAAGTCTTTATGAGTAATCACGATATCTGCACTCTCTGGTAAGCTGTTAATGGCAAGGTTGGTTACGTGGATGTTCAGACCTGCGTCTTGAACCTTTTTGCGTAGCATGCTCGCGCCCATTGCACTCGAGCCCATGCCCGCATCACAAGCGACAATGATGCTTTGTACTGTCGCTAGGTCTACGTCACCTTTGCTTTGGCTGTTTACCACCGCATCGTTTTTAGATGCAGATTTCATGTCTTTCATTTGTGATGTTGCTTTTTCTAGTGCTGCTTCATCACCGTCTTCTTCTGTTGACGTTTGAGTCTTCATTAGCAGTGCTGCTACGGCGAATGACACGCCTGTTGCTGCTGCGATAGACGCTAGAACACCAACGATTGAGCCTTTCTGAGTCATCAACAAGATTGCAAAGATTGAACCTGGTGATGCTGGAGAAACGATACCTGCGTTAAAGATAGTTAGAACGAATACGCCAGTCATACCACCTGCGATAGCCGCAAGGATTAGGCGAGGGTTCATTAGGATGTATGGGAAGTAAATCTCGTGGATACCGCCGAAGAAGTGGATGATTGATGCACCACCTGCCGTTTGACGAGCCGTACCTTTACCAAACACCATGTAAGCTAGCAGGATACCTAGACCAGGGCCTGGGTTTGCTTCGATTAGGAAGAAGATCGATTGACCTGTTTCAGACGCTTGTTGGATACCCAGTGGAGAGAAGATACCGTGGTTGATCGCGTTGTTTAGGAACAGGATCTTCGCAGGTTCAACGAAGATTGAAGTTAGTGGTAGTAGGTGAGCAGAAACTAGGAAGTTAACGCCTGCCGCCAAGCCACCAGAAAGAATTTTTACGAATGGACCGATAAAGATGAAAGCAAGGATCGCACATAGCATGCCGATGATGCCCGCAGAGAAGTTGTTAACCAACATCTCGAAGCCACTTTTTACTTTACCATCGATGTAGTTATCGAATTTCTTGATAGCCCAGCCGCCCATTGGGCCGACCATCATTGCACCCATAAACATTGGGATGTCTGTACCGACAATCACACCCATTGTTGTGATTGCACCGACTACCGCACCACGATCGCCACCAACTAATTTACCACCGGTGTAACCGATAAGTAGTGGCAGCAAGTAGGTAATCATTGGGCCAACCATAGAGGCTAACGTTTCGTTTGGTAGCCATCCAGTTGGGATAAATAGAGCAGTGATAAAGCCCCACGCGATAAACGCGCCGATGTTTGGCATTACCATGTTTGACAGAAAACGACCAAAATTTTGTATCTTGATCTTGGCATCTGGTGATATCATAACAATTCCCCGTTCGATGTTCTGATGAATCTTGTTGTAGTAAACGGTTCGCCAAAACCGTTTGTTTGATTGCTTAGTACCCAATCAATTTACCACACATTTTCCAATTGGAACTGACAACGGGTTTTTCGTGATCTACGCCCGCATTTCTTAGGCTGAGAAACGGTTTTTAAGTGACCAAGTTCAACTTATTAGCTTGTAACTTAATAACAAAAAGTCACTTTCAAATC